>JAEZFH010000011.1 GCA_023437885.1 Bacillota bacterium
GGAACGATTGAGGACAGTCGCTTTGCCGGAAGATATAAGATAGCGGGTAATCAGAACACCGTATGGGAAGAATACTTTAAAGACAGCAATAAAGCAGCTGCAACCCGGAGGCATTATTATTCCATGGTACAGCTTTTGGATGAGCAGATCGGACGAATTATGGATTTGCTGGCAGAAAAGGAACTGCTGTCAAACAGTATTATTGTATTTACCTCCGACCATGGGGAGCTGCTGGGGGACCATGGATTAGGGCAGAAGGGACCCGTTGCCTTTGAAGAGGTAATCCGGGTGCCGCTGATCCTGGCATATCCTAAGAAAATTAAGCCGCAAGTAGTAGGTGAATGTGTTTCGTTAATGGATTTATATCCTACCATTCTGGATTATATCGGTATAGAGATACCGCAAAGCTGTAACGGTCACAGCTTAAAAAAATTAGTTGAGTGCGGTATCAATGATCGAACCGGAGTACCGGTTGAATTCAAGGAAGAAATGGATGCGATACGTTATAAATGCTTTGTTACAAAGGATTGGAAACTAGTTGTTTATCCGGGCGAGGAATTCGGTGAGCTGTATCATTTGTGTGAAGATCCGGGAGAAAACAATAATTTATATTATGATACCTTCTACAGTGACATTAAATTTGAACTGATCAAGAGATGGCTGGAGGAAGTGGAGTCCGGTGAGCCAATGAATCCGAGGCCTTCCAGATGTTAATCTGCAACATAAGGAACAATATGATGTGAATTTCAGGGGGATAAGAATGAATGAATGCAAAAGATAAACCCAGCAAAGGGAAAAAAAATAAAATTCGAATTTTCAGCAAGAAGGAACACGGAAAAAATCAGAGCTTAAAGCAGGAAGCTTCACTTCATTTTGAGCTGTGGAAAAAAATCAACGGTATCTGGTTTAAGCTGCTCCTTTCCATATTCCTTCCGATTGCATGTCTGGCGGTCTTTGGTGTTATTTCTTATCAAAAATCGGCAAAAGCAATCATTGATAATTACGAAAAGAGTACCATGGATACCATCATGGCGGTTAGTGATTATCTTAACCTGGGACTGGAGGCAGTGGAGGGAAAGTCCATTGAATTTATTAACCTGGACAGTGTCACCTCATATTACAACCGCGGAAAGTCCGGGCTTTCCACCTCTACGGAAGAAATCAACCTGCAAAAGCCGTTAAGCGAGGATGTCATGGTAATTCAGGGAGCGAATTCCTTCATCAGTGCAATTCATGTATTCGGCAAAACAGGGATCGGTGTATCCTCCGAATCGGCACCTCCGGAGGATATTTATACCACGTTCTTAGAATCGGAAGAAGGAAAGGCAATGGCAGGAACAAAGGAGCGTTATCTGTGGGTTGGCAGCCATGATTTCATTGACCGTAATTTTCAGGTGAAAAAGGGAGATTATGCAATATCCCTGATCCGAAAGATGAGTTATGACAACGGCTATGTGATTATGGACGTATCCTCAGGGGAAATCCGGAAGATGATATCCCAGTTTGATTACGGGAAGGACAGCATTATCGGCTTTGTTACTTCGGATGAAAGGGAGGCTTTAAGTGTTGAGGGGCAGGAGGCAATATTTGTGAACCTGGACTATTACCGGAAGGCAGCAAAGGGAAATGAAATAAGCGGATATTCCTATGAGCAGTACCAGGGAAAGGAACATCTCTTTCTGTACCACAAGGTGGGAGATACGGGGGCAATGGTGTGCATCCTGGTTCCCAGAAGCACCATTGTAAAACAGGCAGAGGATATTAAGCAGCTGAACGTCGGCTTTGTCAGTCTTGCAGGCATTTTTGCAATCGTCATCGGGACCTTGCTTGCAGGTGGGATTGCAGGAGCCATAAGGAATTTAACCAGACGGATTTCGGCTACCGCCCGGGGAGATCTGACTACCTCCTTTGATACAAAGAGAAAGGATGAATTCCGTATTTTATCGGGAAGCCTGTCTGACATGGCTTCAAACATGCGAAATCTTATCGGCCAGGTAGCCGAGGTGGGAGCAAAGGTCAGTATATCGGCTAAAAAGGTGTCTGAAACCTCGGAAACCATATTGAAGGATACGAAGGATATTTCCTGCACCATTGATGAAATAGAAAAGGGAGTAGTGCAGCAGGCTTCCGACACGGAGCAGAGCCTGGAGCAAATGACCGGCCTGTCCAATAAAATCAATGAGGTATATGACAGTACCTATAAAATCGAACAAATTGCCAATGAGACCAAGGATATTGTGGGTAAGGGCATCGTAATCGTGGATGAATTAAACAATAAATCAAAGGCAACCGCTAATATAACCGATATTGTAATAACGGATATTGAAGCCCTGGAGCAGCAATCCCATCACATTGAGGAGTTTGTTAATATCATTAATGAGATTGCAGCACAGACAAATCTGCTTTCCCTGAATGCCTCCATCGAGGCCGCCCGGGCAGGAGATGCCGGAAAGGGCTTTGCAGTAGTGGCACAGGAAATCCGCAAACTGGCGGATCAATCCATGGATGCCGTAAAGAAAATTCAAAATCTGGTGAATACCATCGGGGACAGAACCAGGAATACGGTTGTTTCTGCAAAGCAGGCGGAAAGCATTGTAAAATCCCAGACAGAAGCACTGGATAAAGCAGTGGGTGCCTTTGAAGATATTAATGAGCATGTTATTTATCTGGTTAATAATCTGGATAACATTACCTTTGGCATAAAGGAAATTGAGAATGCAAAAGAAGATACCCTGGGGGCGATCCGCAGTATCTCGGCGGTTGCCCAGCAAACGGCCGCTTCCTCCGAGGAGGTAGGCGCTACAATAAATAATCAGGTTGGTTCTGTTGAGCACTTGAGCAATTCTGCCACGGAGTTAGCGGAAAATGCTAAGAAGCTGGAGGAAGCAATCAGACTCTTTCGGATTAAATAATGGTTTTAAATGTTCAATTCATGATCAAAAATAATCATAATAAGTCATTAAATATTCAAAAAGTGTCATTTGGAGCTTGTAATTATGAAATAAACATGATAATATCTAAATATAAACGAATGAGATGAAAGAACCGGAAAGGAGGGGCCGTCATAAAAAAGATCGTAATCATTCATACAACTCCTGCTACAGTGGAGAGTTTGCCAAAATTAATGAAAAGCATGATTGGTGAGGTTAATGTTATCAATCTTCTGGATGATTCCATGCTTCAGGATATGATTCACAGCCACCAGGTGAACGAGGTGGAAAAGCGTTGGATAAAATACAGTGAAATCGCAGCTTCTCTGGGAGCAGATGCTATTCTCAGCGCCTGCTCCTCTGTGGGAGAATTTGCGGAAAAAGCAGGGGAGCGCCTTGAGATTCCGGTATACCGTATTGATGAGGCAATGGCAGAACGTGCGGTAGTGACGGCGAAAACCATAAGTGTTTTTGCCACCTTATCCACTACCCTGGAACCTACGGTGAACCTGATTCAGAGGAAGGCATCTGCCGCCGGAAAGGAATGCGTTGTTCATACGGTTCTGGTATCCGGTGCTTATGAGGAATTGATGAAAGGAAACCGTACTCTTCATAATCAGATGATTCAGAATGTCGTACAAAAGTATTCGGATTCTGACGCTTTGGTATTAGCCCAGGCCTCCATGGCTACTGCGCTGGAAGGACTCGGCGGGATTGACATAAACAAGGTATTAACAAGCCCCGTGCTGGGAGTGGAAAAACTGAAGAAGGATTTGGGGTTATAAGAAATCAAAAGGAAGGCGGCGCTGTGAAGAAAAGGTATCTTCATTTGTACTGCCGCCCAAATTCTCAGAATAGCGGCAGAATGGAGGTTAGTGAGGTTGAAGGCTTTTGAGAAGACGAAGGATGGAAAGCTTTATATCGGTATTGATATCGGTACGACTCATATCAAATCAGCTGTATTTCAGGAACAGGGTACGCTGCTTGGCCTGGCAAGAGAAGCAACACCGGCAGCAAACGATGGTTACGGCCAGATATATGACCCTCTGAAAATCTATGGCATTGTTAAAAAGCAGTTGAAGCAGTGGCTTGAGAAATACGGACCGGTTCAGGGGATTTCCATTACCGGCATGTCGGAAGCGGGGCTTATAATCAATAAAGCCGCCGGTAAGGAAGAAACACCTATTCTTCCGTGGTTTGATCAAAGGACGGCAGAGCTGTCCGCCGGAATAACCAGGGAAGAGGAATGCGGATATTTTAACCGGACCGGCCTTCGTAACAGCTATAAGTATGGAATTTATAAATATCTTTGGCTGCTGGAGCATACCCGGGTAAGAAAGGAAGACACGCTGTGGCTTTCAATTTGCGACTACATTGCCTGGAAGCTGACGGGCAGCTATGCGACCGATCCCAGCTTTGCTGCAAGAACCTATGTATATGATATTATTAATCATGCCTGGGACAGGGAACGGTTGTCGGGGTATGGACTTACGGAAGCAAATTTTCCGATGGTACTGCGCTCGGGTGAAACGGTTGGATATCTGTCAGACCCGGTACTTGTGCAGGTATTGAACAATGGTACTGTGCCGGTGTGCATCGGCGGACATGATCATGTATGTGCTGCATACGCCGTGCTTAATGAAGAAAGAAACCGGATATGCAACAGCGTTGGAACAGCGGAAACCTATTTGGGGGTGGATGAGCATTTTTCCATGTCGAAGGAACGCTACGACTCAGGTATGGTATATGGTCCCTTCCTTAATAAAGAGGAATATTTCTGGATGGCGAATATCTCCTCCTCCGGGCAATCCATTTCCTGGTTTTGCAAGCAGTTGCAGTCGGAGGTAATTTCCTATCCGAAGATGAGCGAGCTGGTAGCGGCGTTAGGGCAGCAGCCGACGGATATCCTGTATTATCCCTATTTGTCGGGAATGGGAACACCTCTGTTCCGGTCCGATGTCCGGGGGGCGATTCTGGGGCTCAGGGAAGGTCATGAAGCCGGGGATATCATAAAAGCCATCCTGGAAGGAATTAATTATCAGGGGAAATGGATCTTATCCCTGGTTCCCGGGATGGATGCGGCCCGGATGAAAGATGTTGTCTGCGTCGGCGGTGCGGTAAACAGCGCGCCGTGGATGCAGATCAAAGCAAATGTATTGGGAATACCGGTGACGGTTCCCACAATTACGGAAGCATCCCTGCTGGGAGCGGTGGCTGTAATGATAGAGCGAAACTGCGGCAAGGAAAAGAAGAAGCTGTTTTTGGAGGAAAGCCGGCAGCAGAACGCATATTATCCGGTGAATCCCGGAATCAGCATTCAATATGATGAGATATATAAGACTAAATACACATTCCTAATAGATAAATTTTTGAGCTAGGATGCAGGTAGGAAAGATAGAGGTAATATAATGACTAAGGTTGAGAATCTAACAAAAGTATTGGAGAAAGGACATAAAAGCGGCTATGCGGTAGGCTCCTTTTCCCCGAGGTATACAAAGCTGATTTTGCCTATCGTAAAAGCAGCCATTGATACGGCATCACCAGTAATTATCCAGATTTCTGAAAAAGAAGTTTACCGTCATAAGGTGGCAATCAAGGATTTTGCGGAAGAGTTTTTCCGTGTTGTGGGGGAATTGCAGCCCCGTGTTCCGGTCGTTCTCCATTTGGATCATACGAAGGATTTTGATATTATTAAGCAGGCCATTGCAGCCGGCTTCACGTCCGTTATGATTGATGCCTCCGAGCATGAATTGAACAGGAATGTGGAGCTGACCAAGCAGACAGTTACTTATGCCCATCCCTATGGAGTTACGGTAGAAGCAGAGCTTGGTAAAATCGGTACAACGGATTTTGTGGAAACGGATCATGATGAAGAGTTCTTCACGGTACCGGAGGAAGCGAAGGAATTCTGTGAGCTGACCGGGGTGGATGCACTGGCGGTTTCCGTCGGTACGGCCCATGGAATCTATACCGTGAGACAGCCGAGAATAGATTATGAAAGATTGGAGCATATTAACCGACTGGTAGATACTCCGCTAGTGCTTCACGGGGGTTCCGGAGTTCCCAGCGAGATGGTAATTAAGGCGGTTCAGATGGCTACGGGCGGTGTCAGCAAGGTAAATATTGCTACAGATGTAGAGCAGGCCATGCTGCATGTCTTAGGAAAAGAAACACATATGACGGAAGAAGAGTTAAACGGCTATTCCGATGAAATGCTTATGAAGGCAAGACAAGCAGTTTATGAATTGGTAAAAGAGAAAATCAACGATTATTTATTGAGTGCGGGTAAAGCAGTATAGGAGAATGTCTGCGGCAAACGGAGGTATCTATGAAGGATAAGAAGTTACATATGATAGGAAATGCACATTTGGACCCGGTGTGGCTGTGGAATTGGCAGGAAGGTTTTCAGGAAGTAAAGGCGACATTTCAGTCTGCACTGGACCGTATGAACGAAAGTGAGGATTTTATCTTCTCCTGCAGCTCGGCAGCATTTTATGAATGGGTGGAAAAAAACAATCCCAGAATGTTTCAGGAGATTGCTCAAAGAATAGAAGAGGGCAGATGGGAAATCGTAGGAGGCTGGTACGTTCAGCCGGATTGCAATATACCAAGCGGAGAAGCCTTTGTCCGTCATGGTCTGTACTCCCAGCGCTACTTTAAGAAAAAATTCGGCAGGATGGCAACAACCGGATACAATGTGGACAGCTTCGGACATAACGGGAACCTTCCCCAGATTCTGAAAAAGAGCGGTATGGACAATTACGCATTCATGCGTCCCATGCCCCTGGAAAAGGGACTACCGGGAAGAATCTTCTGGTGGAAATCGGAGGACGGATCAAAGGTATTGACCTACCGTATCCCCTACGAATACTGTTCCAGCGGAAAGGACCTGGAGTATCATGCAAACCGTCTGAATTACGAGTTAAGGGACGGCGAAGATGAGATGATGATGTTTTACGGCGTCGGCAATCATGGCGGCGGCCCTACCATGGAAAATATCAAGAGCATTCGGGAATTGAATGAAAGAGAGGATATGCCGGTCTGCGAGATGAGCAGCACGGAGAACTTCTTCCAGAGTATAAAAAAGAGCGGCAAGGAATTCCCGGTGGTATACGGCGACCTCCAGCATCATGCCAGCGGCTGCTACAGTGTTCATTCGGGTATCAAACGCGGCAACCGGAAGGCGGAAAATTTGCTGGTAAATGCCGAGAAGTGGAGTGCTATCTCCAATGTGGTTGAGATGCAGCCCTATCCCTCCGATTTTGAACTGGCCTGGAAGGATGTAATGTTTAACCAGTTCCATGATATCTTAGCCGGAACCAGTATTGTGTCCGCCTATGAGGATGCTTCCTATCTTCATGGAGAAGCGATGGCCATCGGTCAGAGAAATCTTAATTATGCCATTCAGGCATTATCCTGGGATATCGGCATTGAGCTGGATGTGACGATGAAGCCGATTGTAGTTTTCAACTCCCATAGCTGGACGGGAAAGATGGCAATTGATCTGGAGGTTCGCGGCTTGAGCAATGACAACTTCAGACTGACCGATGAACAGGGCAATATCATACCAGCCCAGCGGATACAGTCGGAAGCTACGGTGAACGGCCAGTCCCGCTTATTATTTGTGGCAGAATTACCCAGCATGGGCTATCGCGTGTTTAAGTTGTACCTGAAGACAGAAGAGGCACAGGTATTGCCCCATGTGGCAATCACCGAAACCACGGTTGAGAATGACAGATACCGTCTGGAATTCAATACGGAGAGCGGCTGCATCAAGAGCTTCTATGATAAAAAATGTGATTTGGAAATCCTGCGCCGGGAAGGGGCAAGACTGGCGGTAATCGAAGATAAATCCGATACCTGGAGCCATAACATCTATAAATTTGATAAAGAAATCGCTTCTATGGAGGCGGTAACGGTACGCATTCTGGAGGACGGCCCCGTCAGATCCACCATGCGTGTAAAGAGCAAATTCAGGGATTCTTATGTGATTCAGGACTTCAGGGTATATAAGGAACTGGATTATATCGAGGTGAAGGTCAATGTGGACTGGCGAGAACCCCAGACCATGCTGAAGCTGAAATTCCCAGTGAACTTTAATTTCAGAAAGCCAACCTATGAGATACCATACGGATATATTGAGAAGAGTGCCAACGGTGAGGAAGAACCGGGACAGACCTGGATTGATTTTTCCGGAGAGCATTTTAAAAACGGTATCCTGTATGGCCTGGGAATCGCCAATGACAGCAAGTATAGCTATAGCTTTGATATCGATGAGATGTCCATCACCCTGTTAAAGAATTCCGTATATGCGCATCATGATCCCAAGGTGCTTGATCCGGAGGAGGAATATGTGTACGTGGATAATGGAATTCAGGAGATGACCTATGCCCTGCTTCCCCACGAAGGAGGCTGGAAGGATTCGAATATTATCCGCAGAGCTATGGAAATCAACCAGAAGCCGGTCACTGTGATTGAGACCTTCCATCAGGGCAGCCAGCCCCAGGTACAGTCCTTTGTACAGGTTGACCGCAGGGAAATTGTAATCAGTGCCATGAAGGAAGCGGAGGATAAGGACGGTATTATTCTTCGTGCCTTTGAAACGATGAAACGCTCGGTAGAGGCAACTATTGAAATTCCTTTTATGGAGCGTACTGCCACACTGCAGTTTAAGCCCTGTGAAATTAAGACAATTAAGGTACCGTATGACAAAAATGCTGAAATTACGGAAGTAAACATGCTGGAATTCTAGAGAAGCAGCTTCGCAGCGGAAAAGTACGTGAATACTTCATAAATCATTATGACAAATATTGATTTTCGAGTACTGCCGGGTTTTCGCTGCGAAGTTTTGTATTATAGCCTGTTTGTGCAGGCCCCGAACTTGTGAATATCGGCAGCATGGGAATATTGTGCCTGCGGCCTGAAGCTTGCAGGTACTGGAAAGGGGATGGTCATTATAATGAAAAAAATAACGGAACAATTATATGTCCATCAGGATACCTGTCAGGTATACATCATAAAAGAAGAGGAAAATTGCATTCTGGTCGACTTTGGCAGCGGAGAGGTATTAGAAGAATTGCCGGAGATCGGCATAAAGCAGGTAACTGCAATCCTGGTAACCCATCATCATCGTGACCAGATTCAGGGATTAATAATAGCGAATCAGAAGAACATTCCCATCTGGGTTCCCCATCAGGAGCAGGACTTAATCGCGGCGGCGGATGAGCTTTGGCAGAGAAGGGAAATATACAATAATTATAA
>JAEZFH010000030.1 GCA_023437885.1 Bacillota bacterium
CCTCTGCTGATTGGGGTCCTACATTATCACCGGAATGAACAAATTCCAAAACCTCCTCCATTCCTTCCATAAAAAATGCATTTCCGTACTGAGAAGAATACTGCACAATCAATTCATTCTCTCCATGCTTCCAGAGAAATACTTCCGGTACCTCCGGAACCATGGAAGAAGCATTTACCCCAATATGAATGTACTTTAACCCTGCCTTTGCCATTGGTTCTATTATTCCCATCGTATGCCCGGGAACATCTGTCATCTTGGCTGCGATTGTCCTTCTCTTAAATCTTTCATCCAGCTTCTTTCCTATATCAAGACTATATTCAAATAGCCTTGCATCCATCAATTCTGTGTGTGTTGTAACCGCAATTCCATGCCAGCAAATATAACCTTTATTAATTGCTTCTTCTAACTTCTTTTTTCCGTCCTCGTCTGCATGTTTAAAATAATAATCAATAAGAAATGAGCCTACCGTCCATATGAATTTCTTATTTTCTTCCGTATTTAACTCAATTGCAAGGTTAACCGCATGTGGAATGTACTCCTTCACATATTTATCCAGAACCGTCTGTCCCATATCGGTAAACCCGATATCCAGATGTGTTTTGTAAACGACATGTACTTTTTTAACATTTTGATTGTTCATTTTTAGTATCCTTTCTAGTATATCATAATGTTATAACATTCTAACTTAAATCATATCACAGATTTTTTTTCATTCCTATCCACTATATTTTTTTCGTGAATTCGAAGATTTTCGATCTGTTTTTTTATATATTTTGTCTGAAGGAATATTGGAAAGGTATTAGAATTTCAGAAGATACAGATACCATTGTGACATGGTACAGATCATTTTGGATGCTTACTTAATAAAATCACTGTCATATATCATACCGGTTGACAGATTCTCTTAATGACTATCATTTGATTGCTTTCGCTTTGATCGCTAACTCATCTGCATCAGACAAAATGACCCGTAGAGCATAGTTCCTGTTCTACGGGTCATATTTTGAAATTCTCTTCGTCCTCTTAATGATTCATACAATAGCAAACCGCACCAACCAAGCCTGCATTATTACCCAGTGCTGCTGCCTCAAGCCTGGTCGTACTTCGAAACACAGGCATGACACCAGCCAGCACCTTCCCTCGCAGCTTATCTATAAATAGCTCCTGCTGCCTGCTGACCCCTCCTCCGATCAATATGATCTCCGGAGCAAAGATATGGGTCAGCCCGATCAAGCCGCAGGCAATAAAATCAATCCATTCCTCCACTATCTCAAGGATAGGAGCAGCACCTTCCGAAGCCAGTTCAAAAATTCGCTTCCCGTTCACCTCCGCCTCACTCAGCTGATATTTTTCTAAAAGCTGCTTTTGCTGTTTCACGGTATTGACCAGCGCGGTCATGGAAGCATATTGCTCATAGCAGCCCCTGTTTCCGCAGCTGCAAGGCCTGCCATGACAATCCAGGACAAAATGGCCGATCTCACCGGCAACTCCCTTGCTTCCCAGCAGGATCTTGGAATCACTGATAATTCCTCCTCCCACACCGGTGCCTATGGTAATTACCAGCGCATTGACGGCTCCCCTGGCCTTCCCGATCCAGTGCTCTCCGATGGCAACACAGTTTGCGTCGTTGACCACCGTGGTTTTCACTGCATAACGGCTTTCCAGTTCCTCTTTAATCCGGGACCCTTCCCAGTTCCTGATATGTCCGGCAGAACCGATCACCGTTCCGCTCTGGGTATCAATCTGCCCGGTGGCAGATACCCCAATCCCCTCCAGCTCCCGAATACTGATCTGGTTGGCAGCCGCGAACTCATCAAGCTTTTTGATTACTGTCGTCAGAATGGGAGTATCATAGCGGTCAAAGCTTACGTCACAGCTATCCTCTCTGAGAATCCTCCCTGCGCTGTCTACAATACCAAATTTGGCTGCAGTTCCTCCGATGTCTATCCCTAAATAGCTCATTTATATTCATCCTTCTTTTATTGATTCAAGGCACTGATTGTCTGTGTATGCTTTTTCCAGATAAAGGAACGGTCATTATTAAAATAATACCCATAAAAGATATCCACCATAACCAGAATCGGAAATTGCGGTGAGACATCGGTTCCCTTATCCAAATCCTTCAAAACTGCCACAAGAAGAACCTCATCACAGATATCCTTCAATGCAGCATCCCGGTTGCCGGTAATCATGATGGTCTTTGCTCCCTGTTGCTTTGCCAGATGAACACCGGCCAGAATCTCCTTGGTTTTACCCGACAGGGATATGGCGATGACCATGGCATCCTTATCCACGATTGCGGAATTCATCTTGATCATGTGGGAATCGGTAATTGCTTCGACATATAATCCTGTCCGCATGAATCTCCATTGCAATTCCCTCGCTGCTACCCCGGAGCTGCCCATACCATAGACGTAGACACGCTTCGCCTGACTGAGAAAGGTTGCAATTCGGTTCATCTGCTCTTCATTAACCAACTGTACGCTAAGATCCAGGAGCTTTTGATACGTACCTAATACCTTCTGGGTCAGCACATTGATGTCACAAAATTTATTCGCATCCTCAAGATATCTTTCGTAGCTATAGACAAACTCCCGATACCCCTTAAATCCGCATTTCTTCGAAAATCTTGATAAGGAAGCCTCCGATACGTACAGTGCTGCAGCAATATTTTTTGAGGAAAAATCGGACTTTTCCTTATTTAATAAGAAAAAGTCGGCTACATTTTTCTCAACCACGGTCAATTCATCGTAATTATCCCGAATAGCTCCCATAATATCATCATTTAGATAGTTCATTATATTACCTGCACAATCGTAATATTGTTAATACACACTACAGCTTCTGATAGCCTATATTATAACCCACGATACAGATTCATACAACCACATACACTTCTAATATGTTTGTCAGCCCAATTCCTTCTTTTCGCAAGCTTCCGCTTCCTCAACGATTGCTGCGACAAAACGCTTTGTAATCTCTCTCGGTCTTGTAATCGCTGTTCCGACGACGGCAGCATGTACCTGATAGGAAAAAACCTTCTTCAGCTGCTCCGATTCCCAGACGCCTCCTTCCGCAATCACGGGGATAGTGAGCTCCTCTGTCATCTGCTGGATCAGAGAATAGTTTGGAATCGGGATATGCTTTGTTTCCTCCGTATAGCCGCAAAGGGTAGTCCCTGCCAGGTCGAAGCCGAGGCTCTGTGCGTGGCGCGCATCCTCGATGCAGGAGCAATCCGCCATAAACAGGACATCCTTATATTTTTTTCTTATTCTATTGAAGAATTCATCCAACGTCTTTCCATCCGGACGCAGACGGTTGGTTGCATCCAGAGCGATGATTTCCGGTCCTGCCAGCATCAACTGATCCACCTCTTGCTCCGTAGGAGTAATAAATACCGGATTAGAGCCGTATACCTTCTTAATAATTCCGATGACCGGCAGCTCCACCAGCTTTTTTATCTCTATAATATCTTCCACGGAATTAGCCCGGATGCCCTTTGCTCCGCCTTCTTTCGCTGCATATGCCATCTTGGCCATGATAAAGGAATCATGCAGCGGTTCGTCTTCCAGAGCCTGGCAGGATACAATTAACCCTCGTTCGATCGATTTTAAAACGCCTTTGTTATCAATCATCTTTCTCTTACCTTACTTTATATATTTGGGCTTTGCGGAACACCCATGAACCAGTTACAGGATATGCTTAATCCCGTTTAACTTAATATCGAAATTAATATAGAAG
>JAEZFH010000042.1 GCA_023437885.1 Bacillota bacterium
ATTTACTTTGATGGATGAAGGACCGGGATTTCCATTTTTTTTTCCAAAAGGAATGATACTGAAAAACCTACTAATCGATTACTGGAGAAAAATACATGAGCGTGAAGGATATGTAGAAATTTCAACTCCTATGATGCTAAGCAGAAAACTGTGGGAAACCTCAGGGCATTGGGATCATTATAAGGATAATATGTATACCACAAAAATTGATGAGGAAGATTTTGCTATAAAGCCAATGAATTGTCCCGGAGGATTGTTGGTTTATAAATCGATTCCGCATTCTTATAGAGAGTTACCAATCAGAATGGGAGAATTGGGATTGGTTCATAGACATGAAAAATCAGGTGCATTACATGGACTTATGAGAGTGCGTTGTTTTACCCAGGATGACGCTCATATCTATATGACACAGGAGCAGATAACAGATGAGATCAAAGGAGTTGTTCGTCTCATTGATGAAGTCTATAGTAAATTCGGTTTTAAATATCATGTCGAATTGTCTACAAAACCTGAAAACAGTATTGGCAGTGAAGCGGATTGGGAGATTGCGACATGTGGATTAAGAAAAGCACTCGATGAACTTCAGATGAATTATGTAGTAAATGAAGGCGATGGAGCATTCTATGGACCGAAGATTGATTTCCATCTTGAAGATTCAATAGGAAGAACCTGGCAGTGTGGAACGATACAATTGGATTTCCAATTGCCACAAAGATTTGAAGCGGAATATATAGGTGCTGATGGCGAAAAGCACAGGCCAATTATGATACACAGAGTAGTATTCGGATCTATTGAAAGATTTATCGGAATATTAATTGAACATTATGCCGGAAAGTTCCCGGTATGGCTGGCACCGGTACAGATTAAAATCCTGCCTATTTCAGAAAAATTCAGTATCTATTCAAAAGAAGTATTGATGAAATTAAAGAAAGCCGATATCCGTTGTGAAATGGATGAACGTGATGAGAAGATAGGATACAAGATTCGGGAAGCACAGCTTGAAAAAGTTCCGTATATGCTTATACTTGGTGAAAAGGAAGCAGAAACAGGGATGCTTTCTGTAAGAAGCAGAGAGCAAGGTGATATTGGAATTATGAGTATAGAAAAGGTTATTGATCATATAAAAAGCGATAGATAAACCTATTGATTTTTATATATTAATTAAAAAACTACCAATTGGGCCTTTTGCTAGCTCTATTGGTAGTTTTTTATTAGTTATGAAGAGTGAAATGATTTATCATTTCATTATATAAGGTCTAATAGTTTTCTTTTCTAACTTCAAAGTAACTCTGGGAGTATTTACATACCGGACATACTTCGGGAGCTTTTTTACCCATTACCAGATGTCCGCAGACGCGACATTCCCACATGGTATCTTCCCCTTTTTCGAAGACCTGCTGCATTTCTACATTTTTAAGAAGGGCGCGGTATCTTTCTTCATGAGCCTTCTCAATAGCGGCAACTCTGCGGAAGCGCTCTGCAAGTTCAGGGAAACCTTCTGCCTCAGCATCTTTTGCAAAACGGTCGTACATATCGGTCCACTCATAGTTTTCACCTTCAGCCGCATGTAAAAGATTATCAGAAGTAGAACCTAGATTTCCAAGTTCTTCATACCATAGTTTTGCGTGTTCCTGTTCGTTACGGGCCGTTTTTAGGAAGAGTTCAGAAATCTGGTCATACCCTTCTCTGGAGGCAATGTTTGCAAAATAGGTGTATTTATTTCTGGCCTGACTTTCGCCTGCGAAAGCATCCATCAAATTCTTTTCTGTCTGTGTACCAGAATATTTGTTTACAGATGTGTTTTTGTTTCTTCTATTTTTTCAAATGCAGATGCTGGCTGTTTGCACACAGGACATTTGAAATCCGCCGATAACGGTCCTTCGTGAATATAACCACATACACTACAACGATATCGTTCCATTTTTTCTTCCTCCTTTTTACGTACGAAAGCAGTTGCTGAGTTTTGATCAATAAGATGTATTAATGATTTTACTGTTTCAAACGGGAAATCATCAGGTTGCTCTTTTTTAAGTAATGAAGATAGAAGCTCCCTTACATTGTTGCTTTGTGGCAGCATATATCCGGATTCTCGCAATAGATCTTCTGTCATGAGCCTATTGGATTTGGAAATTGCGGTGGCAAGCTGTTGCAGAATAGGATTATCAGTTGTATCTGCAATTGCTTCAGCAATCCGTTCCTGCTTGATTTTACTATTAGCCAGAGAACGTAGCGCGTTTATTACCGCCTCTGATTTACCCTGCTGAGGTGGGAATTCATCAGGAATAAGAGAAATGGCATGAGATGGACAAGCGTCTACACACGCCCGGCATCCACTGATACATTTGACTGCATCTATCTGACCGGTTTCTGTATCAGTTGCGCCAGATGGACATACATAGAGACAAAGACAATCTTTTGTACATAATCTGATATTTCGAACTGCATGCATTTATGCCACCCCCTTTGGTATCTGTGCAATCTTTAGACTTGGAACTTTACATATAGGGCAGATAACAGGAACATCATCGCCTATGTAGACAAAACCACAGATTTCACATACATAAATATTGGTATTTTCAAGAATCGAATCTTTTTGATTTTCATATCTGTTTAGCAGAGAAGACAGGATTCTGGTCACCTTCTCGCTCCAAGTCAGTGCACGTAATGCACCACGATCTTGTGCTGCAAGAGATTTCTGATTTCCTTTGTCAAAACCACCAGAAAGATCTTGATCAATCAGCAGCATGAGTTCTGATAACTGTGCATTAGAGACAGGCGTAGATTTTTGCTTAAAATATTCTGATAATTGAAGAAATAAAGAAGCTTCTTCTGTGCGGTACTGCTTTTCACAACCCTTTGAGAGATTGGAACAAAGAGCACTTAACTCGCCGAAGGATAATTCCCTTACAGATTCTGTTTCTTCCTCTGATGACTCTCTTATTTCTGTAATGGTTCTTGGTTCATTTTGCAACTTGAATTCATTTGTGGCACCGCATAATGGACAGACCCAGTCTTCTGGAACATCATCCCACTTAGTGCCGGGAGCGATGCCTCCTTGCGGATAGCCAGCAGCTTCATCATATACAAAACCACAAATACTGCATACGTATTTCTGCATAATTCGACCTCCTTTTCTACAATTATTCTAACATAATGCAATTGCGTAAACAATAATTATTTGCATATGCTCATATACTATTTTCATAGAAAACGTTGACATTTTATAAGTGAGATGGGTATACTCATAAGAATAAAGGTAGAATACGATTTACCAATATATGAGACAAGCACTTAATTGATAATTCCGAAAGTTGGAGGAGAAAAATGCTAGAACTTAAAAATGTTTCTTATCAGGTACGTGATGAGAAATCGGACAAAGAAATTTTGAAAAATATTAGTTTAAAAATAGAAGACAGATTTGTGGCTATTACAGGGCCAAATGGCGGCGGAAAATCAACCCTGGCCAAAATGATAGCAGGAATTATAAAACCTACGGAAGGCCACATCTTTTTTGATGGGATAGATATAACAGAAAAAAGTATTACGGAAAGAGCCAATATGGGAATAAGTTTTGCCTATCAGCAGCCGGTTCGATTTAAAGGATTAACAGTGAAAGATCTGATTTCGCTTGCAGTCGGGGAAAAGCTAAGCACGGAGAATGCCTGTGAATATCTTTCAGAAGTTGGACTTTGTGCAAGGGATTATATCAACAGGGAAGTGAATGCAAGTCTTTCAGGCGGTGAATTAAAGAGAATCGAAATCGCTACGATTTTAGCCAGAGGAACGAAATTATCTGTATTTGAT
>JAEZFH010000064.1 GCA_023437885.1 Bacillota bacterium
AAAATCGGCGCGACAGAGAAGGTAAAGCCTTGCTGCTGCGGAGGAAGTATTGTTTGATTTTCATTTTATTTTATGGTAAAAACGTTTCAAAGTACTTTTGAGCAAGATATCTTCGTTGGATTGGGATTTATACTAAGCTACAGTATTGCTTTAAGCCCAAAATAAATAAAAATGATAATTACTCTATAAATATCAGAAGTTATATAGTTAAAATGCATAAAATAATTTGATAAAAATGTTTTTATTATTATTGATATCCGATGAGTTTTATTATATAATAAAAATGCGAGCAGGGTCCAAGCTGTCCGAACTTCAATGATGAGAAGCGGCAGGAGGTCTGGAGCTGCTTGCGTAATATTCCGGATATGTATTTTGCTTCCCGGTATATTACTAAAGTAGGTGAAACCACGGGGGGTATAAACCGAAATAAATGATAATAGCCATCACCAGGCCGGCAAGCACGATACGGATTATTTATGCACTTAAGCGTGCAGGCCGGCCGAAGATGATGGCCATTTTACTGGATACTGGGGTTTTTGTTTTCTGAGGGAGAGGGCATACTTTTAGGAAGTAGCCATATTATAGTTTGCGATATCATGGCATGCCTTGCAGAACCCGGTCCAGTGCGGCGAATCCGGGAGAATATGTCATGAGGTATGAATTAGGAGAATGTCAGGAGAGAGACCGATGGTAACAATCAAGGATGTGGCAAAGGAAGCCGGAGTAGCAATCTCAACCGTGTCGAATGTGTTGAATAATGTGGATATCGTCAGCGACGAGAAGAAGCAGAAGGTATTGACAGCGGTGGAGAAACTCAAGTATGTACCGAATATGAACGCCAAATTTTTAAAATCAAATAAGAAGAACACCATAGGCTTGTTTCTTACCAGTATTCAAGGCGATTTTTACCGGATGCTTATCCAGGCGGTTCATATACAATGCAAGCAGAAGGGATATATGCTTAATATCTATATCAGCAATGAGAACACCAGTGATGAGATCTACAGCATGATCATCTCCTCGGGGGTAGAAGGGGCCATTGTCCTGAATGAGCGTCTGCATAATGAATATGTGGAGCGAATTGCCATTACCGGAATGCCCATTGTGTTTATTGACAGAGAATATGCAGGAGCGCGGATGTCCAGTGTGATAATCAACAATTATGAGGGTGCCGCCCTTGCAATGGAATATTTAATCAAGCAGGGACACCGGCGGATCGGATACATTCACGGGATCGACAATTTTGACGATAAGGCCAGATATCAGGCTTATATAAATATTATGGAGAAGTACAATCTCCCCATGGAGGACAATCTTCTTCTGCGGGGCTATTTTGAAGAGGCGGTTGCCTACAGCGAGATGCGTGTTCTGCTGTTAAAGGGAACTCCGCTGCCGGATGCCTTCTTCTGCGCGAATGATGAGATGGCCTGGGGCTGTATTCGCGCCATGTCGGAGTACGGTTATAAGGTGCCGGAGGATGTATGTGTCATCGGCTTTGATGATATTATGTTATCCTCCTATTATAATCCGGCATTGACCACCATCCATAGCCCGGTGACAGAGCTGGGCAATGTAAGTGCTGCTGAGCTGCTGCGCCTTATGGAGCAGGGAGAAAGCTGTGAGGGAAGAGTGACAAGGCTGTCCCCGAGCCTGGTGATCAGAGATACCTGTAAGGTTAGGATATGAGGGACGGGGCCTTAATTTTATAAGAATTTTTAACAAGGGTATTACATGCGAAAGGGGTGCCTGCTTAT
The DNA here is from genome assembly GCA_023437885.1 of Bacillota bacterium. GTDB lineage: Bacteria > Bacillota > Clostridia > Lachnospirales > Lachnospiraceae > Mobilitalea. The sequence goes on from JAEZFH010000064.1 coordinate 1,755, forward strand.
CTGCTTCATTCCAGGCGGGTGCATCTTTCCGTATGCAAGGCCCTTGCTTACTATATGGAGGGTTAAAATGAGCAAATATCAATTAACAGGTGATGTGTATAAAATAACCGACTATGATGAGCTGCCGGCATTTTCGAGCTTTTTACCCGGGCTGGCGGGAAAAAAGGGAATACCCCTATGGGTGTATTATACCAACCGGGGACAGGGTGTGAACAGCTTCGGTATTCATCATAAGAATAATGCGATCATGGAATTCAATCCGGCAAATACTGCATATGAGAATACTCCGGTCAAGGGCTATCGGACCTTTATCAAATGCAACGGAGTGTTTTTTGAGCCCTTTCGCGAATATAACAGCAAGGCGCAGAGAAATTTCTATATCCGTAAGAACAGCTTCTGGATTGAGGAAGAGAATAGGGAGCATGGGCTTTTGATCCGGGTTAAGTATTTTGTATTGCCGAATAACAGCATCGGAGCTCTGGTGAGAAAGGTTGAAATTGAGAATCTGGGGAAGGAAGAAAAGCAGCTGGAGATCATCGACGGCTTGCCCAGGATCATCCCTTACGGGATTACCAACGCACAGTATAAGGAGATGTCGAACCTGTTCAAGAGCTGGACAGAGATCAGGAATCTGGAGCAGGATGCCCCTTATTATACCATGCGTTCCTCCAGCGATGATTCAGCGGAGGTTTCGGAAATCGAAGGAGGCTACTATTATGTCGGTATCCATGAGGGCAGGGTGATGCCGGTGATCTATGATGCCGAGGCGGTCTTCGATTATGATTCCTCTCTGGTACAGCCGATGTCCTTCTTAAAGTATCCGCTGGCGCAAATGCTTCAGAGGAAGCAGTGCTTTTATAATAAGGTTCCCTGCGGTTTTACTCCCATAAGCCTTACTCTGGCGGCAGGGGAGCGCAGTCAGTTCCATTCCCTGACTGGTTTTGCCGGAAGTACCGGCCAATTGAACGCCAAGCTCCGGGAGTTTTGCGCTGAAGATTTCATCTCCGGGAATGAGGCTATGGCAGAAGAGCTGGTGGACCAACTGACCGCCGATATCAGGACCCGGACCGGGGTACCGGTATTTGACCAGTATATGGAGCAGAATTATCTGGATAATTTTCTTCGGGGAGGCTATCCCTTTGTATTCGGCAAGGAGGAGGAGAAATCGGTAGTACATCTTTTCAGCCGCAAGCACGGTGATCCGGAGAGGGACTATAACTTCTTCTCCATCGCCGGTGAATACTATTCCCAGGGGAACGGTAACTTCCGGGATGTGAATCAGAACCGAAGAAATGATGTGTTCTTCCATAATGAAATCGGGGATTTTAATGTTAAGACATTTTTTGAATTAATACAGATAGACGGCTATAATCCGCTGGAGGTACGCCCCTCCACCTTCCGGCTGAAGCCTGAAGGCAGGAAGGATATCGAAGAGCTCCTTAGGGAGGTTATCCGAAAGGAAGATACCCTCAGGGACAGGGGTTCTGAGGAGGGTGGCATTCGCAGTGGAGTTCCGATCGAGGATTGCAGGGAGCAGACGGATAAACTGTGGGGGATATTGAACAAGCCCTATACACCGGGACAGATATCCAACTGTATCGCCAAGCACCATATCATGTTAAACTGCGATGAGGATGAGCTTTTGGAAAGACTGCTTGCCGCCAGCAGCCAGAATATCGAAGCCGGCTTCGGTGAGGGGTACTGGAGTGATCATTGGGATTATAACATGGATCTGGTGGACAGCTATCTGTCCATTTTCCCGGAGAAGAAGGAGCAGCTTCTCTTCTCGGATCACAGCTACCGGTTCTATGACAGTCCGGCCAGAGTGCTTCCCCGCAGTGAGAAGTACGTTATTACAAAGAAGAATGAAGTAAGACAATACGGGGCCCTGGTCCATGATGAGGAGAAACTGAATCAGGAGGGCTTTGATAAGAAAGGCACCAATTGGCTGAAAACAAAGCAAGGGGATACTGTCTCAACGACCCTGATGGGAAAGATGATTACCCTGGCGGTCAATAAATTTTCATCCCTGGATCCCTATGGTATGGGTGTGGAGATGGAAGGCGGCAAGCCCGGCTGGAATGATGCGATGAACGGCTTGCCGGGACTGTTTGGCAGCGGTATGTCGGAAACCCTGGAGCTGAAGCGGCTGATATCCTTTATTCATGCGAATGTAGCCCTGGCTGATAAGCTGGAGCTGCCGGAGGAAATCGGCAGCTTCCTGTCTCGGACGGTCCAGGCTCTGAAGGAAGCCAGAGACTGTGAGTGGTCGGATTATACCTATTGGGACAGAGTAACAACACTGCGGGAGCAGTTCCGGGAGCAGGTTCGCTTTGGAACGGAGGGGAGCAGCCGCGAAATGGAAACCGGGGAGCTGAAAGTGATCTTCGGGGCCTTCCTGGCCAAGCTGGAAGAGGGAATTCAGAAAGCCTGCGCTTTCGGAAATGGTATTGTCCCGACTTATTTTACCTATCATGCCGTCCGGTTCGAACCGGTCCAGGATGAGGAGGGCCGGCCGGTAATCAGCGGTTACGGCTTACCGAAGGCTGCTGTAAAGGAATTCGAGGTACTACCCCTGCCGGCATTTTTGGAAGGACCGGCAAAGCTGCTGCCTAATCTCAAGCTTAAGTCAGAAGCAGAAGAGCTGTACCAAAGAGTGCGTGAGAGTGAGCTTTATGACCGCAAGCTTGGAATGTATAAGACCAGTGTTCCCATTGAACATATCTCCATGGAGAACGGGAGAATCCGCGCTTTTACCCCCGGATGGCTGGAGCGGGAAAGCATCTTCCTCCACATGGAATATAAATATCTGCTTTCCCTGCTGCGCAGCGGCCTGTATGAGCAGTTCTACCGGGATATCCGCACCGGTATGGTGGTGTTCCGTGATCCGGCGGAATATGGCAGAAGCATCCTGGAGAACTCTTCATTCCTGGCCTCCAGTATGAATCCCAACGAAAGTATCCATGGCAGGGGGTATGTGGCACGGCTGACCGGTTCCACGACAGAGGTAATCACCATGTGGATTGAGATGTTCCTGGGAGACCGGATATTCACCTATGAGGACGGTGAACTGAAGCTGCACTTTAATCCTAAGCTGGCAGACTGGATGTTTGACGAAGCGGGCTGTGTAACCTTCACTCTCTTCTCCAGATGCAAGGTGACCTACCACAATCCAGGCCGTAAGGCTACCTTTGGCACAGAGGCTCCGGCGGTTCAAAGAATTGAATTGATCGATACGAAGGAAATAATCATCGGGAATTGTGTATCCGGTACCAGGGCGGAACGGATTCGCAGCGGACAGATACGAGAGATTGCCGTATACCTGGAATAAGCTCGGAGGGTGCAAGTCAGGACTTGGATTTGCTTGGGAATATGCGGCATGTTGAATAGGTAAGGTGCCCTGAGGCGGCAGAGGAAGATGGAGGTAATTACGATGAAACTAATCACGACCTGTTATGAGAATCAAAGGAAAGAAGTTCTGGTACAGAGCTATGAAGCCGTACCGGAGGTAAAAGGAGTAGAGAATCAGGTGGTTAATCTATATCCGGAGGTAGAGTATCAGACCTTTCTCGGCTTTGGCGGAGCTGTGACGGAAGCGGCCGGCTATGCCTTCTCCAAGCTCACACCGGAGAATCGGGAAAAAGCATTGGATCTGTATTTTGGTGAAGAAGGGAACGGCTATCATCTGATGAGAAGCCATATCGACAGTTGTGATTTTTCCCTTGGTGTGTATACTGCAATGGATGATTCCGATGATATGAAAATGCAGTCCATGAGGCTGGACCGGGAGGAGCAGTATATTTTTCCCCTGCTCAGAGCGGCACAGGAAAGGGCCGGAGAAGGCTTTGACCTGATGCTCAGTCCCTGGTCACCGCCGGCCTTTATGAAAACCAATCACAGCCGTACTCATGGAGGAAAATTAAAGGAGGAATTCCGGGAAGCTTGGGCGGAATATATCTGCAGATACCTGAAGGAATACGAAAAGAAGGGCTTTGCGGTGAACCGCCTGACGATTCAGAATGAGCCTGCAGCGGTTCAGACCTGGGATTCCTGTATCTATACTGCTCAGGAAGAGAAGGTGTTTTTACGGGATTTCCTGTATCCGGCACTGGTCCGTCATGGTTTGGGACACCTTAAGCTGAATATTTGGGATCATAATAAGGAACGCATGTATGAGAGGGCGAAGGCAATCATTGATGACACGACCGGTCCCATGGTGGACGGGGTGGCCTTCCATTGGTATTCGGGAGATCATTTCGAGGCAATCGGCCTGACCAGAGAGGCATTCCCCGGCAAAGAGCTGATTTTCACCGAAGGATGCGTGGAATACAGCCGATTTAGTACGGACCAATTGAAGAATGCCCAGATGTATGCTCATGATATCCTTGGGAATCTCAATGCAGGTATGACGGGGTTCATTGATTGGAACATCTTCCTGGATGAAAAGGGAGGACCGAACCATGTGGGAAATTATTGCGATGCACCGATCATGGTTGACACTCAGGCGGGAGAGCTTGACATAAAGCTGTCCTTCGACTATATCGGCCACTTTAGTAAATATATCAAGCCCGGTGCAAAGCGGATCGGATTGTCAAAGTATACCGCCGATTTAGAGGTGACTGCCTTCAAAAATCCAGATACTACCCTGGTGCTGGTCGCATTGAACCGGACAGAGAAAAAGCTCCCGGTGGTGATCCGCCTGGGAGGAGAGCTGATTGAATTTGACTTGCCCGGCAGCGCAATCGCAACAGCCCTGCTATAGCATTTCCCGGTGCCAAAAACCGGCTTCCCGGAACATTGTTCTAAGAATGCAACTCCCAACGTAACCTTGTAGTAGAAATCAGAATAGGATATAATTAATCTATGATTATGACATACTTTATTAAAGTATACGTTGCTGGCAGCGTATACCTATGGGGGGTGCCTGGATGAACTTAAAGGATGCGATTAGAACTCTGTTATTTAAGGATAAGCAACCGGTGGCGAATAACCAGCTGTTTACAATCTGGGGAGAAGCTCTGGATCCGGAGAAAGTATTGCAGGAATATCCCAGACCGCAGCTGAGACGGGATAATTATACTATTTTAAACGGATATTGGGAATACGCAATCCGGAAGGATGCGGAGGAGCCAAGGGACTATGATGGAAGAATTCTGGTTCCCTTCTCTCCGGAGAGCGTACTTTCCGGTGTGAACCGTCAGCTGCAGCCGGGAGAATATCTTTGGTATCGGAGAGAATTACATATGGAGCAACTGCCGGCGGGCCGGCGTCTCATTCTCCACTTCGGAGCGGTAGACCAAAGCTGTGAGGTGTATCTAAATGATACTAAGGTGGCCTGGCATCAGGGAGGCTATCTTCCTTTTTCCGTGGATATTACTGAGGATCTGAGGGAGGGGCTGAATCTTCTGGTCCTGAGGGTTGAGGATAAATCCGATACCTCCTTTCACAGCAGAGGAAAACAAAAGCTCCTCCGGGGAGGCATGTTCTATACTGCGCAAAGCGGAATCTGGCAGACGGTATGGTATGAGTGGGTACCGGATACTTATATTACAGGAATCAGGATCACACCCAGAGCAGAGCTGGGCGAGGTTGAGCTGAAGATCAGCCATAATTCCTCCTATGCCTTACAGGAAACCAGGACGCAGTATCAGATTGTGATCCGGGAGGGGGAGAGCATCAAATATACTGCTTCCTTTGATACGTCCGAGATTACGGTCAGGCTGGAGGAGTTTATCCTTTGGAGCCCGGAGAATCCGTTTCTCTACGAGTTTACGGTTACAGCGGGAGAGGACCAGGTCGAATGCTATTTTGCTATGAGAAGCATTGAGCTTAAGGAGGACGGAAACGGATATGCAAGAATATATCTGAATCAAAAGCCGTATTTTCAGAACGGGCTTCTGGATCAGGGATATTGGCCGGATGGATTATATACGCCGCCCTCTGACGAGGCAATGATCTATGATATTGAGAAGGCAAAGGCATTGGGCTTTAATATGCTTCGCAAGCACATTAAAATAGAACCCCTGCGCTGGTATTATCATTGTGACCGGCTGGGAATGCTGGTGTGGCAGGATATGGTGAACGGGGGAGGAGAATATAACCAGCTTCTGGTGGGATATTTGCCCACACTTTTTCCCTGGGCGGCAGGACGCGTCAGCGATAAGCACTACCGGCTTTTTGGAAGAAAGGATCCGGAGGGCAGGCGGGAATGGAGCATGGAATGCCGCCAAACGGTAGAGCTTCTCTATTCCAGTCCCTCCGTCGTTGTATGGGTACCCTTTAATGAGGGCTGGGGACAGTTTGACGCTGAGGAGGCGTACCGGCTGATTCAGGAGCTGGACAGTACCAGGCTCATCGACCATGCCAGCGGCTGGTTTGACCAGGGAATTGGGGATTTCGAAAGTGTCCATAATTATTTTCATCCTTTGAAGGTGAAGTATCGAAAGCGGGCGGTCGTTTTTTCGGAGATCGGCGGCTATGCCTGTTTTATTGCTGGGCACACCTTCTCCTGGAGGGTGTACGGCTATAAAATATATCTGACAAAAGAGGAATTTGATAAGGCCTATCAGCAGCTTTACCGTGAGGAGCTTGCACGGTTCAAGGAGCAGGGGCTGTCAGCAGTGGTGTATACCCAGCTCTCTGATGTCGAAGATGAAGTGAATGGTTTGCTAACCTATGACAGAAAGGTCTGTAAGGTCACTCCGTTGGAAAGTAATCTCAGTGACTCCCAATTGCCCGGTCTTTTATAGTACCAGAATTATAGTGAATCCAGTAATTGTACAATAGCGTCTCAGTGAGAGAAATGCAAAGCATGGTACAGGAACCCGGCAATTCGTTCGCCATGCAGCGTATTCCGCAGGGACGCTTTTTCATACCATATTGCTGGGACAATCCCAGGAAGAACTTAGCACAATTACTTTCCTTTTTGTGAGAAATGTAGTATAATAGATTTATAAAATCGTTTTTATTAGAAAAAATAACCATGAAATATAGTTGATTGGCGTTGAACTAGCTTTGAGGGGAGTGAAAAATAGAACAGTTAAAAAAGATTATCATTTGGTCCGGAGCAAGGAATTTGACTGCCAGGGTGCTCCGGACCCTCAGAAATGGAACTAACAATGATTGACAAAGAAGGAGAAGGATATGAAGGGTTATCAGTTTTCAAACGAAAATGGTGTATTTCAATTAGAAAATCCGGAGTTAACCAGCTATCTCTATTTTCCGATAGCGAATGAATGCGGTGTGATGAGCAGTGTCACACCGGCTCTGGGAGGAGACAGTAAGATGGGACAGAATACCTTTCTGCTGGCTCCGGTCAGCAGTGAGGATCTTCATAATAACAAATCCTCAAGGAATTTCTGGTGCAGAATCAATGACCGGGCGGTTTGGTCCGCAACCGGAAAATCTGCCCGGCAGGAGGCGAGTCTCTTTACCTCAGAGAAGGAGGAGACGGTGCTGGAGGCTGGAGTGATGTGGCATAAGATTTCCAGAACCTCGAAGGAGTTTGGGCTTAAGTCTGAGATCATATCCTTTGTGCCTCATACCCGGGATCAGGTGGAGCTAATGCTTGTAACTCTGACCAACTGCACAGCGGAAAGCTGCAGGGTCGCTCCGGTGGCAGCCGTCCCCCTATACGGGCGCTCGGCAGACAATATCAGGGATCACCGCAATGTGACCTCAATGCTGCATAGAGTTGAGACCTCGGAATATGGTGTACTTTTGAATCCCACCCTGACCTTTGACGAACGGGGACATCATAAGAATACCGTGGTATACGGTGTGTATGGGAGTACCGGGGAAGGAGAAGCGCCGGTTGGGTTTTATCCTGTGGTAGAGGATTTCATTGGTGAGGGAGGTTCTCTGGAAGCTCCCCGGGCTATCTTTGCGAAGGAGGAGCCGGTTAAGGCGGGCTTTCGACGCAGCGGTTACGAAGCCTTAGGCGGTATCTGCTTCCAGGAGGTTACTCTGGCACCGGAGGAGGCCAAAACCTATATCATTCTTCTGGGCTATGGCTCTTCCAGGGAGGAGCTGGAGCGCTCCGCGGAAAAATTCAGGACCCGGGAAGCATGTATGGAAGCGCTTGAAGCTACCAGAGCTTATTGGGAAGAGAAGATTAATATAGCCTACCATACGGGTTCGAAGGACTTTGATGCCTGGATGCACTGGGTCAATTTCCAGCCGATGCTTCGAAGGATTTATGGCTGCTCCTTCCTGCCCCACCACGATTATGGAAGAGGAGGCAGGGGCTGGAGAGACCTGTGGCAGGATTGCCTTGCCCTGCTCCTTATGAATCCCTCGGGGGTCCGGGAGATGCTGATCAGCAATTTCGGCGGCGTCCGCACAGACGGAACCAATGCGACCATCATCGGTACGAAGCAGGGGGAATTCATCGCAGACCGCAATAATATTACCAGGGTATGGATGGATCATGGTGTGTGGCCGTTCCTTACAACACGGCTTTATATCATGCAGAGCGGTGATATCGATATCCTGCTGAAGGAGAATTATTATTTCAAGGACCCTCAAGCAGTGAGGGGAGAAGAAAAGGATTCCCTGTGGAAGCCGGAGGATGGTAACCGGGTACGGCTAGAGAATGGACAGGAATATCAGGGAAGCCTTCTGGAGCATATGCTGATCGAGCATCTTACCGCCTTCTATGATGTAGGCGAACATAATCATATCCGCCTTCGGGGAGCGGACTGGAATGATGCTCTGGATATGGCGAAGGACCGCGGTGAAAGCGTTGCCTTTACTTCAATTTATGGCAGCAATTTGGAGCAGATGGCAGAGCTCATTCTGGAGCTTTCAAAAACCGGTGTTCAAACGCTGTCCTTCTTCAAGGAGCTGGAGCCGTTGTTAGCCGAGGAACCTGCGCCGACCGAAGGGAGCGCGCATCCTGCTGCGAAGCAGCATATCATAAGCACTTGTGCTTATGATAATGTAAAGGAGAAGCAGGAATTGCTGAGAAGGTATTGTGACAGCTGCAGAAGCACTCTGTCGGGCGATCGTTTTGAGATTGTCTGCGAGAAGCTGGCAGAAAACCTTAAGAGGAAAGCAGCATGGATTCGTGAACATATAAAAGCCAGTGAATGGATTACAAGCGAAAGCGGCCACTCCTGGTATAATGGATACTATGACAACCATGGCAGAAGGGTGGAGGGGGACCATCCCCTGGGGGTACGTATGATGCTGACCGGACAGGTATTTGCTATTATGTCAGGTACAGCGGCCAAAGAGCAGGTGGAGGCTATTGTCTCGGCAGCCGATACATATCTGTATGATGGAGCAATCGGAGGCTATAAGCTGAATACGAATTTTAAAGAGGTTAAGGATGACCTGGGCAGAATGTTCGGTTTTGCTTACGGACATAAGGAGAACGGTGCGGTATTCTCCCATATGACAGTCATGTATGCCAATGCTCTTTATCAAAGAGGCTTTGTTAAGGAGGGCTATAAGGCAATCCATTCCCTGTACCGTCATTGCAGTGATTTTGAGAAGAGCAGAATCTATCCCGGCATTCCTGAGTATATTGGGGATAACGGAAGGGGACTGTATCATTATCTGACCGGTTCTGCAAGCTGGATGCTTTTGACGGTGCTGACAGAGATGTTCGGCATCAAGGGAGATATGGGAAATCTGCTGCTAGATCCGAAGCTGGTGCAGGAGCAGTTTGATGCATCCTACAGGGCTGAGGCGGCATTAACCTTTGCCGGACGCAGACTCAGGGTGTGCTATGAGAATTCCGGGAATAAGGAATACGGAGAGTATAGAGTCGGAAGGATTACTAT
>JAEZFH010000066.1 GCA_023437885.1 Bacillota bacterium
TTGCAGGGGGCATAGGAGATGCCGAAGGATGCAGGGGGAAGCTGCGCTGTCCTTTTGTTAAGCAGAAAACAAACGGCTTGCCGCAGATCGTTGTTTGCATAAGACAGGGGCTTGCCCGGAGTTTACAATACGGAGATCGGATAGTACAGCTCGCATTCGCAATATTGTTTGTTGCATCTCGAATAAGGTATGTATTCAAAATGAAAAGCTTCCTCCAAATGAAAATCTACCGTAGGCATCCAGATATCAGATACATACTGCCAGATGGATTTTAGGGTCTTGGAGGAAATTTCTTCGGGCCGGTGGGGTCCCTTGTAGGTAAAAACACCGTATTTGTGGGCCTTGATGTGCTTTATCTTCATGTCGGGAGGAATAATGCTGTTATCGCTGATCTCGATTGCCGGAATATAACGGGTGTGCCCGGTATTGGCGCCGGACGACAGAGTAAGGCCGATATAGGCGTCCTTTTCTACCGGATTCATCACCCGGTGCCGGTGGTTGTGGAAAAAATCATTGCCATAGTGGTTCGCTATCTGCGTGCGGAGATTTTCCTCAATTCCAATCTGATATTCCAGTCCGGCTATGGTAAAGGCGGGCCGTACTGTGATGGAGCGGAAGAAGATCAATCCTTCTCCGGCACAGTTCATAAAATCGGCATTAAAACGGTCCAAAATCTTTACCGGTGGCGGTGTGCGGCGCCATTTGGCAGGAGTGGTGTGGTAAGCCTCCTTGAAGACGCGGTTGTAGGTTCGTTCACTTCCGAAGGAATACTTGGAGGAGATGAAATCAATGCTGTAGCGGTCGTTCAGCAGATCGCCCAGGGATAATGCAATTCGCCGTAATCTCACATACTCCATCAGTCCGGTGGAGGTTGCGCCCTTCCAGATACGAAGCAGATGAAATTTAGAGATGTTGACATTCTCTGATATTGTATCCAGATTGATCGGCTCCAAAAGATTATCTTCGATATATTCCGTTGTATTTTTGATTGTTTCCAGGAGATAATTATCCATATTGACCATCCATCGGTGCCTGGCTGCAGGCATTTTTTTATGAGTGTGGCTTCATTATAGCACGGGTATTTTTTAGGAACAAGAAGCTGGAAGTGAAATTTGAACTCAGCAATTTCTGTCCTCTTTTTGCCCGGAGTGCAGCAATTTTTGTCTGCATTTTTGTGGAGTGTAGGGTATAATGTCGACAGATACTATACCACGCATTTATGAGTGTGTGCCGGAGTGAAGCGGAGTGCGCATCCTGACACGAAGTGCCATACATATGCATGCGTAGGTATACACCTTGCACAGAGAGTACGCATCCTGGCACGAAGTGCCGATAGCTTGAGCGGAAACACAGGTATGCAGATATGACATGTTAATCGCAGTAAAAAAAGAACATATGTTTTGTATCTATAATGATACATCTTTTGAAAAAAATCAAGACAAATTATGTAATAATCAGGAATAGGAGAGTGGGCTATGGAGCGAATGGAAGAGGAAGTAATCAGACAGAGATATCTGGATGCAGCAGAGAGCTTCATCGATAAAGTGAAAGATGATCCGAATGTCATTGCCGTGATCGTCAGCGGAAGTCTCGCATACGACCAGGTGTGGGAGAAAAGTGATATTGATATGACCTTGGTCGTGCGGGACCAGGTCCTGAAGAACAATTCTTATTGTATTGTAGAGGATGATATCACAATTAACGTATATCTGGTTGTACGAAGCGGCTTCAAGCGGTATCTGGACAGCCTGAAGGGAGGTTCCTTCGGTCATTCCTATCTCTCCCGGGGAAAGGTCCTCTATTGCACTGATGAAAGTCTGCTGGAGTATTTCGAAGACTTTAAGCTTATGGGAAGCGACGATCAGGCGCTGTCGGTATTTATCATGGCCTGTGAATTGGTGCATCAATGCGATAAATGCCGCAAATGGCTGACGGTGAAGAAAAATCCCCTCTATGCGCAGTTCTATCTTCTTAAAGCAGCGGAGAGTGTCGCACGGATGGAGGTTTGCCTGCGTGGGGAATCACCCTCCAGGGAAGCCATACTGAAGGCCTATACCCTGAACCCGGAAATGATTGCACCATACTATCAGGAGGCCATGTCCCACCATTATAATGAGGAGGAGATAGAAGCGGCAATCTGCAGGCTGGAGGGTTATCTGGAGCAGCATCTGGATATCATCAAAAAACCCGTGGTCGAGTATATGGCTGATCAGGAGATGAAAACCGTAACCATGATTACAAAATATTTTCAATCAGATAGTCATTTCATCGTAGGCATCTTTGATTATCTGGCGGAGCAGGGGGTCATTGCCAAGATATCCCAGACGATCCGGATTACACCCAAGAGCAAGCGGGCCGTGGAGGAGGTAGCGTATCAGTACATTCCTATGGAGCTGTAAAGTGCAGTGAGGGAGGCAGCCGCAATTCGTTTTGCGGAACAACCAATCATTTTAATCATAACAATTCAGGCAGCAAATTGAATAAGAAACGGGAGGCAGTGTATGGCGGTACGTACCAGTATTGAGATATCGGGAGCAAAGCAGAATAATTTGAAGAATATATCCCTCGAAATTCCCAGGGATAAATTAACGGTGATCACCGGCGTGTCCGGATCGGGAAAATCTTCACTTGCATTTGATGTCATCTATGGAGAGGGCCAGAGGAGGTTTCTGGACTCGATCACTAACTTTGCCAAGAGCCGGATCAGCCAGCTAAAGAAGGCAAAAGTGGATTATATCCGGGGCTTGTCGCCGGTAATTGCCATTGAGCAGAAGAAGAGCAACAATAATCCGCGCTCCACCGTGGGCACGGTAACGGATATTAATGATTATCTAAGGCTGCTATATGCCAGTGCGGGAGTCGGCCGCTGCCCGGAATGCGGTCATCCGCTGGAGCAATTAACGGCCGCGCAGATTGCGGAGCATATCTCAACTCTGCCCGAGGGATCAGTAATAGAGCTTCGGGCACCGGTGTATAAAATCTTTGGAGAAGATTATAATTATACCTTTCAGGCGCTTAGAGAGAAGGGATATAAAAAGCTTCTGCTCGATGGGGAGCATTTTTCTCTGGCAGAGAAACGGGAGCTGGATGAAACGAAGGATTACCATATGGAATTAGTAATTGACCGCTTTACGTTAAAAAAGGATTCCTATATCCAGATTACAAAGACAATTGAAGCGGCAATGCTGGCACTGGATGAGGATATTATGATCAAGGTGGAGGTTCTGGGAGAGGTGAAGGCCTCCTTTTATAAGGGGTATGCCTGTCCCGAGCACCATATGTTTCTATGCGATATGCAGCCCTTTCATTTTTCCTTTAATACTGCCCCCAGTGCCTGTCACACCTGTCTGGGAGTGGGCATGTCCTATGTAGTGGAGCCGAGATTCCTGATTGTAGCACCGGAGAAGAGCATTAACAAGGGCGCTTTGAAGAATACGGTCTATAATGTCAATGGGAAGGACAGCTACCGTTCGGTCATGCTGTACAGCCTGTCCCAGCAGTATGATTTCAGCCTGGATACTCCGTTCCGGGATCTGCCCAAGGAAATTCACGAAATCCTTTTCTATGGTACGAAAGGGGAGCCGGTCAAGATGCAGCAGCCCCCCAATTCAGACAAACGTAATTGGATTGTAGGAAGGGAGGTTCCTTTCTGGGGGTATGTACATGAGCTGGAGCACTGGTACCGGCAGTATATTCGGAGAACCTCGACGACGGAGGCATTTGAGCCTACCTTTATTAAGGAATGCATGATAGAGAAAATCTGTCCGGAATGCAATGGTGCAAGGCTGAAGAAACAGAGACTCCAGGTTACCATCGGAGACAGAAATATTGATGAGCTTTGCCGGATGCAGCTGCCCGGGCTGCTGGAATTCCTGGAAGGTCTCAGCTTTAAGGAGGATATCCGGGATGTGGCTAATTCCATCATATATGAAATATCCACCAGAATCCGCCTGCTGATTGATATCGGACTTCATTATATCAACCTCAGCCGGAGAAGCGACAGTATCTCCGGGGGTGAGATGCAGCGGATAAAGATGTCTACTCAGATCAGCAGTGAGCTTATGGGTATGCTGTATGTTATGGATGAGCCCAGCATCGGACTCCATCCCAGGGATTCGGACCGGGTGATTGATACCATGAAGAAGCTCAGGGATATCGGAAATACGGTAATTGTGGTAGAGCATGACATGGAGACCATAAAGAATGCGGATCACATTATTGAGATAGGTCCGGGGCCGGGAATACACGGCGGAAGGATTGTGGCGGACGGAAGTCCGGAGGACATTATGAACACGAAAGCCTCCCTGACGGGGCAGTATCTGTCGGGAGTGTTACAGATTCCCGTACCGAAGCAGCGCCGCAATCTGGGGGATTATTTCCTATCCGTTCAGGGTGCCAGGGAGAACAATCTAAAGAATGTGGATCTGGATATTCCCCTCGGAGTATTTCTGTGTGTGACAGGAGTGTCCGGATCGGGCAAAAGCTCCTTAATTAATGAAATTCTTTACAAACAATTGAAGATCGACAAAACCCTTGCACGGATTGTTCCCGGCGAGCATGATTTTCTCTTCGGTTCGGATCAGATTAATAATGTAATCAACATAGACCAGACACCCATCGGAAGAAACAGTAAATCAAACCCGGCTACCTACATCGGCATTTTTGATAAGATCCGCGATCTTTATGCTGCTCAGCCGGAGGCTTTGGAGCGGGGGTATACCGCTTTGGATTTCAGTCTGACTCATGCCAATGGTACCCGATGCGAACATTGTGCCGGAGACGGAATCATTGTAACCAATCTCCAGTTTATGGCAGATATTGAAACTGTCTGTCCCATGTGCAAGGGGATGCGCTACAGCGAGGAAGGGCTGGAGATCAAATATCACGGGAAGAGTATCGCGGATGTATTGGAAATGACGGTGGAGGAAGCACTCGGCTTTTTTAAGGACAATCATTATCTGAAGCACAAGCTGGGAATTATGAATGAATTGGGACTGGGCTATCTCTGCCTTGGGCAAAGCTCGACTACCCTGTCAGGCGG
>JAEZFH010000067.1 GCA_023437885.1 Bacillota bacterium
ATATAAGGATGAGCTGTATACAGGAACAGTAGATCCCAAGGAAGCAGTTCCCCAGTTATATAAAGAGCTGGAAGCAGCAGGATTAGAAGATATTCGTACAGAATATCAGGCGCAAATTGATGCTTGGAAAGCAAGCAAATAAGTTTAAGATTAATATCGGTTAGAGATTTTCTCTATATGACATAGAAGTATCCTTGTATAATAATAAGATATTTTATACAAGGATACTTCTATGTCAATGATGATATGCTGCGGAAAAAGACAGGAAGAACAGATATAAAATTATTGCATAAAACCTGGAACTATTTTATAAAATCTAGAATTATTTCATGAAATCTAGAATTTATTAAGTTGAAAGACAGGTAAAAGAAAATTACTATTTTATTATAGAATGGACACTGAATGGAGATAAAACTTTTCCATAAACTAAGTATCAATACGCAAAAAGAGAGTTCGGTTCTCTTTTTGCGTATAATTAAGTAAACTTCTGATCCATCTTGTTGCTGAATCTGTTGAGAATATGTAGTATGATTAGGTAAGGGAGTTGATATACAAACGTGAAAAATTTGAATCGAAATACAAGAAATATATATACAAGACTTATTATAACCTACATGCTGGTGCTGATCGGTATCATTGTGGCTATGGAATTTTATATTATTGCCAGTTTTCATAAAGAAGCCCGGTTAAACGACCTTGAAAATATGAAAAGCATGAATCAGGATGTGTATGAATACCTGGAAGAGACTGCTTCCATTGCAGAGGATATCCATCATAGCTTGTATCTTAACAGGCAGCAATTGCAGGATGTTATCTGGTTATTAGATCTGACCCTGGAAGAATACTACAATAAAAAGCTCGGATATTATACGGATAATAAGGGCGTTGACTTTATGGGCGTCAATTCATTTATGAGTGAGGCGGTATCAAGATATGCCAATATACAAAATATTGCATTAATAAGTATCAATAACAGTGTCATGTACAAGTATGATGTGGATGGCAGCCTAAGAAATACAAGATATGAATTGCAGCGTGATATGCTGAATGAAAAAACGTTGGTTGTCGATGACAGTATTATTTTTCAGAACATAATTCAGGATCCAAGCACCTTCAAAACAGTTGGTTATATTCAGGTAGCCTTTGATCAGAGCGGCTTTTCTAAATTTGAGAAGCGTTATAATAAAGTCAAAATATTAGCGTATTTGGACTCCGGTGAGGTCTTATATGCTACGGAAAAGGAACGGTTTCAAGAGGTTGTTTCGATTGCGGAGCAAGGCGATTTTGAGGAATATTATGAGGTTCGCCATTATCGGCAGGATAAAAAGGAAATCAACTATATTACATATATTGACAACAAGGATTTCGGCATCATACCGATTGCCGATTACATAATGTTTGTTTTAGTCGGGATCTTATTGTTGTTTGTTGGCAGCTATATCGTTAATTGGCGTCTTAGAAAGCTTACGACAAGATTAATTAAAATATTGGCTGGAATGGAAAAAGCCATGGAAGGCGATTTAAATATTCAGTTGGAGGTCGGACATGAAGATGAGCTTGATATTATCTCTGAGTATTTTAATGAAATGTGCTATAATCTTGATTCCTATATACAGAAGAGTTACATAGCCCAAATAGAACAAAAAAATGCAGAGATGCAAGCACTGCAAAGCCAAATCAATCCGCATTTCCTATATAATACGCTGGAAGTCATCCGGATGCAGGCGATCTGCAACGGTGATAAAGAGGTAGGAAAGATGCTGTATGGCTTGGCAGTGGTCTTTCGAAGTCAGATCAAAGAGGATAATATGATAACCTTGGCAAAGGAAGTTTATTACTGTAAAAAATATGTTGAATTATTTGAATTCAGATACAAGAGCAAATTTAAATTTGAAATAGGCTTCCCTGAAATTTATACACAGGTTCCAATCATAAAATTTATCATCCAGCCCATTATAGAAAATTATTTTGTCCATGGGATCAGGCTGGAAGACGATAATAATACATTAAGTATCAATATATATGAGGCGGAGGAGGATTTAATTATTGAAATTAAAGATAACGGCAAGGGGATGCCGGAAATCCAAATTCTGGAGAAGGTAAATGAGATGAATCAGGAGGGAAACCGTCAGGGGTCCATTGGTTTAATTAATGTTCACCGCCGCATGGTTGCTACCTATGGAAATGAATATGGCATAGGAATTAGGCTCAATGATCCGAGTGGATTGATTGTAACACTAAAAATTCCATTGAAGGAGGAGATCAATGTATAAAGTATTAATTGCAGAAGATGAAGATATTATTCTTGCAGGAATTAATAAAATTATTGATTGGGATGAGCTTGGGCTTGAGGTGGTGTGGTTGGCGTATAACGGACAGGAAGCGCTTCAAATGCTGGAAAAAAAAGCAGTTGACATCATTATTACAGATATCAACATGCCGGTAATGAGCGGTTTAGAATTTTTAACCCAGGTAAGAAGTGAAACTAAACGAACCAGATTTATTATATTAAGCGGCTATGACGATTTTACGTATGCACAAAAAGCAATTCCTCTTGACGTAGAAAATTATATATTGAAACCGATTAACGAAGAAAAATTATATGATGTATTGGAGCAAACGGTTCATAAACTGACTGCGATGGATAACGAGAGCAAATATACAATCACTGCCCGGCAGAGGCTGCTAAGGTTCCTGTCAGGTCAGCTGAAAGAGGACAAAGAAACCTTTATCAGAGAAGCGGGGATACAGATTAACAAGGCATTTGCCGTTGTGGCTAATGTAAAATTAAAGCCGAAGGACAGAAAAGAAGGGGAATTAGAGGAAATTGCCGGTTTCATCAAGAGAAAATTTACCGGAACCGATTTGCAAACCCTGATTTATGATAAGGATGAATTTCTTATAATCGTTCAGAGTAATCAGATGGATTATGATATTGCAAGAACCAGAATGGAGGAAGTGCAGCATCAGATCGAGGCGTTTTATGGGATTACGACCTTTATTACAATCAGTTCGATATTTCATGAGTTAGACGGTATTTGCGGAGCATTTCAAGAAACGAAAAAACTGCAAAAGTATCTTATTATCGCCGGTTATGGCAGCAGTATTGATCAAAGATATTGCAGCGGAAGAAAATCTACGGATATTAGTCTGGATGAAAACTTAATCGATAAGCTGATCTTAGCAAAGGACAGGACCGGAATTAGCAGATACATCGACGATTTATTCAGAAATAACATTGAGAAGGAAAAAATAACAAGCGATGCAGTTTATCGTTTGGCCATGAAGCTGGCGTTATCGCTTCAACGTGTTGTCAGTGAATTTAAGTTATCCAGTGACAATAAAATTAAGAATCTGGTAGAAGTATTTGAAGAATTATTCAAGGCAGATGATCTTTCCGATATTAAATCTATCTTTTTAATAGAAACCATGGAAATTATAGATTGCATCAATGCGGGAGATTCTCAGTATACGCCTGTAGTCAGACAAATCTTAAGCGATCTTGAACAGTGTTATAAAGAAGATATCAATTTGAAAGTTCTGGCACAAAAGTATTGCATGAATACTTCCTATTTAGGTCAGATATTTCAGAAGGAAGTTGGGGTTTCCTTCTCTCAATTCCTTACTAATAGGAAGAATTCGAAAGCAAAAGATTTAATATTGAATACCAATCTGAAAATTAATGATATCGCCAAGGAAGTTGGTTATCCGGATGTAAGCTATTTCTATAGAAAATTTAAACAGAGTTACGGCACATCACCGGCTTCCTTAAGAGAGCTAAAACAATATTAATGCTTCCAATAAGCTGTATAGTAATACTAGTTGAAAAGACATAAAAAGCAAAGTTATCAGGAAAGAGGTAGAATACAATGAAAGGTAGCTTAAGGGTTATAATCTTAATACTAGGTATTATTTCACTAATTGCAATGATGACAGGATGCAGTCAGGGGAACGGGGACGAAGTCCATACCCGGAATGAAGTCTTTACGCAAAAGGAAGTTGTGGAATTGTTATGGTATCAGATTGGTGCGTCTCAGGAGGACGGTGATCTGGTTCTCAAGAAAGTCAATGATTATATTAAGGATAAAATTGGAGTGACAATAAAAATCAAATATATCGGATGGGTGGACTATAATCATAAAACGCAGCTTGTGATCAATGCCTGTGAGCCTTTTGATCTTATGTTTACGAGTTCATGGGCCAATGATTTTTCGCAAAATGCACAAAAAGGCGCTTTTCTGTCATTGGATGAGTTATTGCCTGTATATGGAAAAGATATGCTGAAGAATATTGACTCCCGATTTTGGGAGGCTGCAGAGGTCCATGGAAATATCTATGCGGTGCCGAGCGAAAAAGAGATTGTAAGTATGCCAATGTGGACCTTTACAAAAGAGTATGTAGACAAGTATCAAATTCCGTATGAACAGCTGCACACCTTAGAAGATCTGGAACCATGGTTAAAAATAATAAAAGAGAATGAACCGGATGTGATTCCTTTATATTTAACCAAAGATTTCTGCCCTCCGGTTTATATGGATGAAATCATCTATCCATTGGGCATTGAATATTCCTGCGATCCGAATAATTTCATTGTCAGTAATTTGTTTGAAACAGAAACAATGATATCAACCTTAAGGACACTCCGTAGATATCATTTAAATGGATATATTAATTGGAACGCTGCTACAACCTCGGATGATAAAACCGTGAAGCGCTTTGTAACGAAAGGGGACGGACAGCCGTATGCGGACCGGATCTGGTCAAGAAACCTTGGTTATGAGGTGGTAACCAGCACGATAATGGAAACAAAGGTCACTAATTATTCGGCTCGAGGGGCCATGACGGCGATCTCAAGAACATCAAAGTATCCGGAAAAGGCGATCCAATTTCTGAACCTGGTGAACACGGATGAATATTTACGTAATTTGCTCAATTATGGAATAGAGGGTGTACATTATGATAAGGTAAATGCCGGTGAGGATGAATTAAAAAGTGTTGAAGGGATAGACCACGTTTATACCTTTAAAATTAAATATAATTATCCTAATATGAAACGTTATGATGTACCTTATTGGGTGCAGGGAGGGCTGTTTAATACCTATGTTCCGGAGAAAGACCCCCTGGATAAATGGCAGAAGTTCAAAGAATTAAATAAAAAGGCAGAAATAGCGCCAACGTTTGGGTTCGATTTTGATTCAGAAACCGTAAGCTCTCAGATTGAAAGAATCAAAAGTGTGTTGAATGAATTTGTTCCTCCGCTTTATACCGGCAGTGTGGACCCGGATATTATATTACCAAAGCTGCAGCAAAAGCTGAAAGAGAGTGGGTTAGATACAGTACAGCAGGAGATTCAATTGCAACTGAATGAATGGAAAAAGAGTGGCAAATAATCGAAGTCAACAATTTAGACTGTCTATTGCATACCCGACGAAACACAGCGTGATTTATCGGGTTCGTATCATAACATCCTGTTATACTCTCATTAGGAAGGAGGATGTGGATGGACTTTTTATGTAGAATGAATGATGCACTTGATTATATTGAAAGGAATTTGGATGGAGAAATTGATTATAAGATTATCGAAAAACGGGCTTGTTGTTCTATTTCCTGCTTTCAAAGGATGTTTTCTTATATGGCCGATATTAATTTATCCGAGTACATTCGCCGGAGGCGCATGACACAGGCTGCTTTTGAGCTGCAGGAAAGTAATGCTAAGGTTATTGATCTTGCTGTTAAATACGGTTATGAATCTCCGGATTCTTTTTCACGTGCATTTCAAAATGTTCATGGGATATTACCCTCGATGGCGCGCAATGTTGGGATATCCTTAAAAGCTTATCCTCGTATCGCCTTTCATATTTCAATTAAAGGAGATGTTGAGATGAATTACAGGATTGAGAAAAAAGAGGCATTTAGAATTGTGGGGATAAAAAGACATTATCATGCACCTGAGGATGACCCGAGTGTTGTCGACAAGTTCTGGAAGGAAGCCTTTGAACAGGGTGTATATGAAAAATTAATGGGATTATCGAATGGGAATCCGAAAGGTGTTCACGGTTTTATTCAAGTGCTTGGCGAGGAAAAAGTAGATTATACGATTGCGTGTGTTACTGATAAAGAGCCTCCGGAGGGTATGGACAGTTATATTATCTCAAAATCTACCTGGGCTATTTTTGAAGTGGAGGGCCCGGTAAATGTTGCATTGGCAGATGCATGGAAACGTATTTTCAGTGAGTGGTTGCCAGCCTCAGGATATAAGTATGCTGAAGCAGTAGATATGGAGTGCTTTCCATATCAAGGGAATCGGGGAGCCTCTGATTTCAAATTTGAAATATGGCTGCCTGTTAAAAAAGATAATTTAAGCTATAAATAAATCGTTATATATTGACATGCTCAGTAACTGCAAAAGATTAGCTTGAAATCGCGGAAACTTATTTAGCCGAAGAGCAATGGGAGATGTTATGTTGAATAAAGTTAAAAATGATGCCGCCAGGGAAGTTCCCTGCGGCATCATTTTTCTATTGGAAGCATGTTGAGATGGTTTTTCGTCACGGCAGAGTGTTCTCTCTCCAGAAACTGTGCCTGGCGTACAAGTTCTTAACCATTGCTAATTATCTTCTGTTTTAAAGTTTTGCTTCTAATCTTTGATAAATAATCTTTCGTAGGATGGTTTGGACCATTCAGCCGGTTATGGACAGAGAATGGATTATGCTGTATAATCTTGGATATATACTTTAAATACACAGGAAAGAGGGAAGTATGAAAAAACTGGTTACTACGCTTGGAAATCTGGAAATGGAACAAACAGGCATTATACTGCCTCATGAACATGTATTTGTCGATTTAAGAACATCGGAGCAGGAAGGGTATGCCCAGGCGGAAACACAGGATGTGATCCGTCTTATGGGTCCGTATCTTCGGGAGGCAAGGGAGACAGGCATAGGAGTAATCGTGGATTGCGGACCGATTGGCGTGGGAAGAAGGGCGGATATCTTAAAAGCTGTTTCTATGGCAGAAAACTACCCTTTGATTGTACCTACCGGAGTTTATCGGGAACCATGGCTGCCCGAATGGGTACGGGAGGCAGACGAAAACTACCTGGAAGAGTGGATGACAGGAGAGCTTACCAATGAAATTGAAGGAAGTAAAGTTCAGGCTGGCTTTATTAAATTAAGCGCTGGAGATGATGGTATTAGCGATAATGAGGCGAAAGTCTTACGAGCTGCCAGTAGAAGCGCAGAGAAGGCGGATGCTGTGATCGGAAGCCATACCATCAGGGGAAGGGTAGTCAGAGATCAGTTGGATATAATTGAAAAAGCAGGATACTGTGCAGAGCGGTTTATATGGATACATACGCAGGCTGAGCCGGAGTTCGGACTGCACCTGGAGCTGGCAAAAAGAGGTGTCTGGATTGAATATGACGGCATTGGAAGCGGGTCGGATGAGCTGTATATCGATTTGATTATAAGAATGCTCGACGCCGGTTTTGGATCCAAGCTGCTGCTAAGTCAGGATAGGGGCTGGTATGATCCGGCACAGCAATTGGGCGGCAAACCTCAGCCATATACCTATCTGGTTGATAAATTTCTTCCTAAGCTGTCTGAAGCTGGAGTCGATCAGAATACAATTCATATGCTGACGCAGACAAATCCTTTTCAGGCCTTTGCACGGGAAACATGAGGAAGTTTTTTTATATCCGATAGAACTTTTCACATCAAAAGGCAAATATGTGGTTACTATAGTCGATAAAGCAGGTAATATTGTAAAAAATTCATTTACAATTAAAAATAATTTTATATGCTAAGAGGAATTACTTGATTTAAAAAAACAAATGAAGTGAGGGATAATGATGAAAAGTTATGTATGCGTTCTTTGTGGTTATATTCATACAGGAGAGGAAGCTCCGGAGAGCTGTCCCGTTTGCGGTGCACCGGCCGGGGAATTTACCTTGCAGGAAGAAGAGCCGGCTAAAAAGTCCGGTGAGGCTATGAACGTTGTAATTATCGGCAGTGGTGTAGCAGGCTTGTCCTGTGCAAAAGAGATTCGCAATCACTCGGCAGAAGCAAATATCACTTTGATTTCGAAAGAAACCTTATTGCCGTATTCCAGAGTAAGCTTGACCAGATATCTTGCAGGCGAAGCGAAGAGGGAAAGCCTTTCAATCCATTCCCAGGAGTACTATCTTGAGAAGCGAATTAATCTTATTCTGGGCAAGGAAGCAGCAGAGATTAAAAAGGACAGCAAAGAGGTCCAGTTAAACGATGGAACCCTAATCCCATATGACAAGCTGGTGATTGCCAGCGGTGCTCAGCCCTTTGTGCCTCCGATCACCGGAAAGGAACTTCCCAATGTTATTACTGTAAGAACTCTGGAGGACGCAGATTATCTGCTTGATCAGATACAGCAGCTTGAGTCTTGCATCTGTATCGGAGGGGGAATTCTGGGGCTGGAGACAGCAGGAGCCATTGCTAAGAGAGGGATAAAAGTGACTTTGCTGGAGAGTGCAAAATGGCTGATGCCCAGGCAGCTCAATAAAAAAGGCGCTTTGCTTCTGAAAGAATACCTTGGTGATATAGGAATTGAGGTAAGAGAAGGCATAGTGATCGAAGAGATTATTGGGAAAGAAGAATGTGAGGGCATAAGGCTTTCTACCGGTGAAATTCTGCCTGCGAAGCTGGTTATTGTAACTGCCGGTGTCAGACCTGAGACACAGCTGGCAGGCAAAGCCGGTATTGTAATCAATAAGGGAATCACAGTGAATAATAACATGGAGACCTCAGAAGCAAATATCTATGCTGCCGGCGATGTGAGCGAGCATGCCGGAATTCTGTATGGTCTGTGGAAAGTTGCACAAATGCAGGGCGAAGTCGCTGCGCAGAATATACTTGGCCGGAATGCTGAATTTGAAGGGGTACCAATGTCTACAATCTTAAAGGTTCTTGGACTTGATACCTTCAGCATAGGAGAGTTTCTTCCGGAAGAGGGAGAATTCTCTGTATATGAGAAGGAGCTTCCAGGGCAATATGTCCTGTTTGTATTAAGAGAGAATAAAATAACAGGAAGTATTGTCATGGGTGACAAAACGCTTCCGATGAAAATAAAAAAGGCTGTGGAAACAGGAAGCGAATTTCCTGCCCAATTATATGATAATGCGGATAAGATTATTGAAAAATTAAATCAAGGGATCTAGTGTTCCGAGATCTATCAAAAAGGCAAAGACACCTGCAAGCAGGAACGTAGTAAAGCTTCAGCCAGATAAATATAGATGGAAAAGCGGTAGACAAGCACCTATCG
>JAEZFH010000074.1 GCA_023437885.1 Bacillota bacterium
GAATGAATCCGCCCCTGACGATACAGACAGTGATAAATAGGAAGCGTAAATACCACCATTATAAGCATAAGCTGAATAAAGCCATTTGCATGATATAATGAACGCTAAGTAAGGAGATGCAAGCTCACTTGCAATTTCCGATCGGAGCAGCAAGACCATGAACATGTTTTATGTTCATGATATAAAGGATGCCAGAAAGGATTATAGGAATGGATGAAGAAGTAATGGAACTGCCGGAAACAGATCAAATCCTGGAATATATCACCGTTGATGAGTATTCCGGTAATCGTATTGACAAATACCTTTCCACGGTCCAGACAGAGCTTTCTCGCAGCTATATCCAAAGATTAATCGAAGATGACAGGGTTTTGCTTGACAATAAGCCTGTAAAAGCCAATGTTAAGGTAAAATCAGGACAAGTAGTACAAATAATCCTTCCGGAGCCGATAGAAGCGGAAATTGAGCCGGAAAACCTGCCCCTTGATATTATTTATGAGGATAAGGATATTATCATAATCAATAAGCAAAAAGGTCTCGTAGTGCATCCAGCTGCCGGCCATGCCGGCGGTACGCTGGTAAATGCGCTGCTATATCATTGCCGCAGTGAATTATCAGGAATCAATGGAGTTCTCCGCCCCGGCATCGTTCACCGGATTGACCGGGACACCACCGGTGTAATGGTTGCCTGTAAGAATGACCGGGCGCATCAGTTCATTGCGGATCAGCTAAAGATACATTCCATCACACGTAAATATCAGGCAATCGTATACCATAGCTTTAAAACAGAGCAGGGAAGAGTAGAAGGCCCCATCGGAAGAGATGCAAGGGATCGTAAGAAGATGGCAATTAATCATAAGAACGGGAAATCCGCTGCAACAAATTATATTGTTCTTGAGAACCTTGGAACTCAATATGCCCATATTGAATGCTCCCTGGAAACCGGAAGAACGCATCAAATCAGAGTCCATATGGCAAGTATTCATCACCCTCTAGTAGGTGATACGGTTTACGGGCCGGGTAAAGACCCGTTTCACCTGGAAGGCCAAGCCCTGCATGCCGGTGTTTTGGGCTTTATACATCCGACCACTAAGGAATATATGGAATTTTCGGCGCCGCTTCCAAGCTATTTTACCGATTTATTAGTGAAATTAAGACATAAGGGGTAATTGTCATTGAAAAGAAAAGTGATTGATGAACTAATCCGTTGGAAAACAGAAGAACATAATATCCCTGTTCTATTAAAGGGTGCAAAGGGTGTGGGTAAAACCTTCCTGGCATATGACTACGCAAAGGCATTCTTCAAGCATATCTATTATGTTAATTTCGAGCGTGAGCCACGGCTGGCGGAATTATTTCAGCATGATGGAGACAAGGAGCCCTGCCATCGACTGATGGATTATTTTCAAATAGAAGATGAGCAGCCCAAGGAAGAACGAATTCTTATTCTTGATGAAATCAGCTTCAGCAGAAGTGCACTTATTGCGGTCCGGGAGCGTCAATTACAGTCTGTTTTTGAATATGTGATTACCATCTCGAGCCATCCGCTGCCTGAGGAGCTGGATCAAAATTATCTAAGTATTGGTATCCATCCTCTGGAATTTGATGAATTTTTGAGAGCCACCAGCAATGATTGGTATATCGAGACCATCCTTAATCACTTTAACACCGACAAAAAGATACCGGAAATTGTACATAAAGAGTTGCTTGCCCTATATCAGCTCTACCTGCAAATTGGCGGGATGCCCGGAAGTGTCAATGAATACCTTAATCTTCTGAGTACAGTCAATATTCCTGAGCAGCACAGCTTCATTGCCGCCTCCTATCGTAACGGTATTATAAAAGATAATAATGATAGCGATGCGTTAAAGATGAATCAGGTACTGGATAGCCTGGTTTACCAGCTGATGAAGGATAACCGGAAATTCCAGTATAAGGTTATCCGAAAAGGCACAACCCATGCAATGTACCGGGAAGCCATCCATATGCTGTCCGAACAGGACTATATCATACGTTGCAACCGAATTAACTCAGAGCAGCTATCCCAGCCCTCTCAATTTGGAATTCTTTCAACTTATAATGACGCAGAAAATACCAATTTCAAACTATATTTACCAGATACAGGAGTATTGTATTCACAAATTTTAGGTGAGCAGGGACATCAGAATATGCATAAATATGAAAGGGCTTTGCTGGAAAACTACATAGCCCAGTCTCTTTATGCCAAAAAATATCCTGTTGTTTTTTGGGAAAGTGATTCCATGGCAAAGATTGATTTTATCATTTTTAGAAATGAAGAGCTGCTTCCGATCGAGATTTTTGCCGGCGAGAATACAAGATCGAAGAGTGTCAGCGTATTAAAGCAGAAATGCGATTTCCCGTATTCCATAAAAATTTCAGCCCGGAATTTTGAATTTACCAATCACGTAAAATACGTTCCGTATTATGCAGTGTTCTGTATTTAATACCATAATTTAACTATTACTTTACGATTATCTTAAGAAAACAGTTGACAAATTTATTCTATTATTATAGTATAGTAATACAGGCTTTCAGTCTACGCGTGTAGTGTTTTATGGACTGTTATCACATAATGCAATATAGTAAGCATGTTTTTATTCTACAGTTGTAAATTCCTTTGTTTTATATAGATTCAGCGTTAAAGCGTCCTTGTATCCGATTCCACCTTAATGCTGTGGTTGATGTAATTCGTAATTCTTAATTGATCTATAGAATGCAGCAAATGAATGGAGAAGCATATGCTGTATTTTTATTTCTACATATGTAGAATTATAGAATAATAGCTTAGAGGAGTGTAGAATATCATGTCGTCGTTACCGGAAATACGTCTTCACGAAGGAGAACTCAATATCATGGAGCTGTTATGGTCCAATAAAACCCTGGCTGCCAAGGATATATCCAAGATCATCAAGGAATATATCGGCTGGGAGAAGAATACCACCTATACAGTAATTAACCGTCTGATTGATAAAGGTGCAATCAAGCGCGAAGATCCGGGGTTCTTATGCAGGGCTACAATTTCGAAACGAACTGTACAAGCAATCGAAACAAAGGTTTTACTGAACAAATTATATAACGGTTCCTTAAGTACATTTTTAAATGAATATCTGAAAAACCAGGATTTATCCAAGGCAGAGGTCCTTGAGCTTCAGAGAATTATAGGAGAGCAGAGATTTTGATGAAGCTCTTAAGTAAATAGCTTATTCTTCAGGCGGTATTCCATCGGAGTATCGCCTGTCCATTTTTTTGAATACGGTCTGAAAATAGCTTTGGATAATGACTTTAAAGAAGCAGAATGCTATAATAATGTAAAAGCGCAAAACGGATAAAAAAGGATAAGAAATTTATCTTAATCGGGGAGAAAAGTAATGGATTATAAGTTTACGCAAAATGATAATTATGAAGATTTCGCTTGCGGAAGGGTATTATATCATGTAGGTGGTGCACCTACCTTTCCAGTCAGACTGGCTTTAGAAATATATGAACGGAGTTTACAGTATTCCAAAAAGAAAAAAGACATTTCATTGTACGATTGCTGCTGTGGTGGAGCCTATATGCTGGCTATATTAGGCTTATTGAAAAGCAATACTATATCAAAAATATATGGCAGTGATATAAATTTGAACAGTATTAAATTAGCATCTGATAATCTTGGCCTTTTATCTGAAGCCGGTATCACCAAAAGAAGAACGGAATTAGAAACACTATATAATAATTATGGAAAGGCGTCTCACATGGAGGCCTTGCAAAGCCTGAATCGGATAGAAGAGTTACTACCCAAAGATATCAAGACCAGCGTATTCCCTAAAAATGCACTCGAAATTTGTGACCTTCCATTCACACCGGATATAATCATTACAGATGTTCCGTATGGAAATTTGGTAGAATGGAACGATGCCTGTAAAGGTATCAACCAAATGATGGATGGATTATCTAAGATATGTGGAGATGATACCATTATCTGTGTTTGTATGGACAAAAAGCAAAAAATACAGACAGAAAAATATCAAAGGTTGGAACGGCAAATGGTAGGTAAGAGAAAATTTGAGATATATAAAATGGAATAAGCAAAGATTAAGGAAGTACCACGGCATTCCCATAGAAAATCAGATTTCAGAGCTTTGTGAATTATCCTTTTACTTCATGAATTTAGTAACTGTATCAAGGTTGCAAAGGAATCCCACAGTAAAAACGGAAATACGAATGAGAAATTTTGACGAGAGCATTCCTGTGGGATTCTTCACCTATCC
>JAEZFH010000082.1 GCA_023437885.1 Bacillota bacterium
CCAATTCGATGGACAAGCCGGCCGTGATGCCAAGGGGCTGTCGGAAGAGAGAGGCGGCCGTATAGACCAGATTATCCTGATTCGTCGGAAGATAGGGAAGATGGGTCCGGACGGTAAGCCCCTGTGCTTCTTCCTCCCGGATGGTTATTACATCGTGGAGACTTAAGGACTGCATGATCATACATACATCGTGGTATCCATCCGCTCTTTTTCTGAGAACATCCAGTCCGAGATTTATCTTTGCATAGGCTTTCACCGTAATTGAATTCATGGTAACCTCCGTAATTTTTCATTACCAGTATTTTAACACATGGGGATACCGTATACAATGGAAAGGAGGCAGGTTTATTTAAACCGGTTTATTTAAACCGGATTATTCAAACAGGTCTTTTATTTTGTCCAATAGCTTAAATCGTACTTTTACCGGCACTTTTTTGCTGACCAGAGAATCATATTCCTCCTCGGTTAAGAGCTTAAGAAGCTTCTTGCCGGAATTTTCGTCTACGATACCGTAGGTCTCATCTACAAAGCAGAGCGGCGGGAACATGACACACCACCAATTTTTACCTTCTGCCGCGCCGATCCGTACCCGGAGGGCTTCATAGTTGCCGGGAGGGAAGGAATAGCCTCCATAGATTTTCAGAGGAAAATAGCATTGCTCTAAAGAGACGCTTACAGGATAGGAGAAGCCATTTTCCCGGACGATCCTCGCTGCGCTTTTCTCTATATTATCCAGTTGCTCCTTTACAGCGGCACGCACCGCATCAATGTCTGCAAGGTTATCCAATTGCGGCGCCAGCTCCAGGACCAGGGCTTCTTTTACCTTCAGCTTTAGCGCCTGATCTTCGTCACTGTCACTGTTTGCGATTACATGAAACCGCAGTACCTTTCGGGCGATTCCTTCCTGGATATCCGCATCCGCCCTTGCGTTTGCCTTAACCAGCCACATGGAAACACCGGAGAAGAGAAGAATTAAAAGCAGCAGAAGGAGCTGGAAGCGGTTACTGTGTTTTTCGGGTTTATGTATCATAGACGAAAATATTTCCTGATCCCTGGCACCAGTCGGGCACTCAGAAGCCGGAAGATTAGTTGATATATTGATTTGAGGATGGTTGCTGATTTTTTTCATGATTACCTCCATATGTTTTATTGGTTAGAGTTTTACCATTCTATGGAAGAATATACGGTCCGAAAAAAATAACGGCTTCTAAATAGATGAAGCCGTCCATGAACCGGTGCTTGAATATACTTTGATACGCAAAAAGCACCTTTCCTTGAATCGTTCTGATTGTTAAAAATCAGTCTTATCGCAAGGAGGTGCTTTCTTCTTTTGCTTAGTATTTGGTTTATATAATGCAATGCCCGGAAATTACCCCAAAAGAAAGCCTGTGGCCTTCACTTTGCCCGCCGGAAGGGAGTTTAAATTTGCTTTGGGTATATTTAAGGGATCGGCACACCATTCAGCGAAAACATAAGCGTATCTCCCAGGCGCATCGTGAGCTCCAGTTCCGTCACATTATGCCCGTAATACCGCTTTTCGTATACTTCATAGGGGCTGCAGGGATGCTTAAAATGAAGCGTATGCTTTCCTTTATAGGAAGCGTGAATGGCCACAAAGTTCTTATTGGCATAAAGAACATCATCATCCTTGTTATAAAGGTGGCAGCCAGCATATTCGGCCAGAGAGGAGAGCAGCTCGGCCCTTAGAATCTGCGGCGTACAATATACACTGGTCCACCCGTCCATTTCCTTCAGGGCGTATGCAGGAAGCCCTAACTCGCAATAGGTTCCCAAGATCTCGGCATCCGGATCGTCAATATAGAAGCCAGGATTCATATAAGCGGGATAGAGTACATTTTCCAGCCATACGTTGCTGTGTACATCCCGGTCTATATAGCCGTATCTGCGATCCTCCACTGCATAGCGCACTGCCGGGTGGGAGAGGTTTGTTATCTTAAAACGCGGTGAGCAGGTATGATCTATCCGCCCAGTCTTGAAGCCGGTGAGCTGCTCTATGTTTTCATTGCACATCACCTTTGCTTCCTCAGGATTGATAAATCCCGGCGCATAAAGCCAGAGTACAACCGCATGGTTTCTTTTTGCCTTTTTGATCAGAGCCTCCCTTTCCTCATTGGTCAGACGGAAAACATTCATCATTACATAGAGCTTATAATCCGGCATATCTTCCCTGCTGCAGTCATTATGGAAATAATAGTCCACCGGAGCTCCGAGCCGCGCTAAATCCGAGGTTCTATAGTAATCCAGCATCAGTGTATTGGTATAGATGGAAACCGTATGGCAGCTTTCCTGATCATAGATGAGAGCAATTTCATTTTCCTTTCGGCGATCCAGAGTGTAGGCATATTCCGCAATTTCCTCCTGGCGCCGGAACAGTTGATAGATATCCTCATGCTGATATCTGCCTCCCTCCTCATGCTGGTCAAACCACCATGCATAAATATCCTCACAGAAAACCCTGGCAAAATCCCTTTTCAGCGTCACAATACTGTCTCTTATGTCATACAGCCGCATGGCATCTCTGTAGAAGGTATCCTCCAGGTGGGTTCTGCTGTCCTCCTCCGCTACAAACATCTGCCCGCGCAGCCGGATTTGGAAGGATGGGGACCGTAGAAAGTAATATCCTGCCATTTGCATAAATAGTATTTGCTCTCGGGAAGCCTCCCGTTAGCCAGAGAGGATTGATTGATTTTAACAGGAATATTCCCGTCCTTGGAAAGATATATGTAAGTCAGGTTGCCAATGGATGGATTTGCCACCTCATAGTTGGCAATCTGCTCCTGCAGGTAAATCAGAAGATCTCCTTTTTTAGTGGTGTTTTCTTCATCAAAATAAAGATGCAGATTCTTTCCCACCGTGCCGTCGGCCTCCAAAAGCCAGGATATGGAATTCATACTCTTCATCAGATCTTTTATACTGCTCTACACTTTGCTCAGGCTGTTTTCAATCTCCTCGTCCACATCGTTATGATTAATCCTGTAGAACTGCCACAGAATCAAAGCTTCCACAATAAGAAGGGGAACTGCAATTCCAAAGATCCAGACCTTAATGATACGTCTGGAAAAAGATTTTGCGCTCCTCTTTTTTTCCTGAACATCAGACGAGCGGTTTGCCATTTGTCGTTGTTGTACATGAGACGAGCGGTTTGCCATTTGTCGTTGTTGAACTTCAGACAAGCAGTTTGTCGCTTGTGATTGTTTATGCGCTGTGAACATCTTCCCCTGATCCCCCTATGCAGCAGCCTCTTTGAAATGGCAAAAATAAACACCTTTGGCGGTAAAACTTAATTTATATCAAGTATATCACATTTACTTTTTTCATTCCATATGCATAGTTCAGCCACTATTCTGAATGGCTTCATTTACAGGACGGTACGTTGGAGCCCAACTGTCTTTTAATTCTCATAATGCTTCTGTTCTGCTCTTTGCTTTCATGATGCTTTCGAAAGTCTTTGAAATAAGGAAAGGCTTGAACAAATGCTGGTCAGGTAGTACAATAATAAAGCATCCGACAGGCAGTTTTATACCGCAGTAAGGGTGAATGGAGGAGAAGATGACAAAGGAAGTAACGGTTACAATCGAGGGATATCAATTAGATACCGAAGAGGAGCCGATGATAAGTAAGGCTGCGGGAACGTACCACCTGCAAAAGGACATGCACGATATCAGCTATGAGGAGCCCTCGGAGGAGGGAGCAGAAATGATCAGGAGCAGGATCAGGATAACCCCTGCCCAGGTTGAGATGATCCGGACGGGGGCAGCCAGCGCCGAGATGAATTTTGAGGAAAACCGGAGTACGGAGGCGGTCTACCGGACTGCTTACGGGGAGCTGTGCTTTGAAATAAAGACCTCCCGGATCACGATCCGGGAGACGCTGGATATACTGGAAGCCGGCTTGGAATATTCCCTGTTCTCAAGCGGTACGTGTATCTCGAAACACAGGACGGTCATTCGGGTAGTGCCTCGATAGAATCAAATAACCGCCGTATTATTATTGCAGCCTTGTAAGCAGAATTTTTCTCCTTCGGGCGGTTGCAGTCATAATACGGCGGTTAATCTTATCCTTACGCTATTTACAAAGTTACTTGCCTTCTTCTGTTACATATCCTTCTTCGTCGATGGTTACATTAAAGGAGAGCTTTTCCATAAAATCGAAGTAGGAACGGCGCTCTGCCTTCCCGCTAAGAAGGTAGGTTTTGGTATCCTTATTCATTACAGGAAGGATTTGAACCTTTAAGGTATCATCCGGTGCAATATAAATCTTCAGCATACCGGACTCTTTATTGGATTTGTTGAACCAGTAATTCCCGAGACTGTAAGCAATGGGCTTGCCCTGGTAAAATTCAAGTCCCTGCATGACATGGGGATGACAGCCGATCACCGCATCTGCACCGGCTTCAATATAATTCTTTGCGAAAACCTTCTGATATTTCTCGGGATAATTATTGCGTTCCACACCCCAATGAACATAGGTTACAACAAAATCAGCATTAGCATCCGCCTCACGGATGGATTCCAGAAAGAGTGCAGGATCGTAGGTTCCGATCATGCCGGGAGTGGTATCGGTGGCATACCAGTCCATCGCAAAAACTACGCGGGAAGCCGCAACGAAGGCGATGGTTTTATCTCCGACAGTTAAATAGATCGGTGCCTTTGCCCTGGCCATGGTTTCACCGGCACCGGCATATGCAATTC
The DNA here is from genome assembly GCA_023437885.1 of Bacillota bacterium. Classification (GTDB taxonomy): domain Bacteria; phylum Bacillota; class Clostridia; order Lachnospirales; family Lachnospiraceae; genus Mobilitalea. The sequence continues at coordinate 4,713 of JAEZFH010000082.1, forward strand.
CTGCATTGTCAAGGGTGGAGAAGGTATCCAGCAAAGCATCGATTCCAAAGTCCAAGGCATGATTATTTGCCAGAGATACGATATCCACGCCCATTTCCTTAAGAATATCCACTCTCTTTGGATTGGCACGGAAGGTATAGGATTTGTCCTGTTCCTCAGTACCCCTGGTGCTATAGGCAAATTCATTATTCAGCATCATAATGTCTGCCTGATTCATCTCTGCAATCAGGTCTTCGGAAAGAACACCGGGGAGCCCCTTGCCCTCCTGGTCATATTTTTTGACCGGATAGGAATCCTCGTCAAAATTAACATCACCAGCAAAGCCAAGCACGATAGGCTCCTTCTCTGCAGGGGCCTCAGTTGGAGTAGGAGCAGTGGTGGGAGCCGGGCTGGGAGCAGAGGTTGCCTGGGGAATCGGACTCGGAGCAGGCGTTGTCTCTAATGCCGGTGTAACCGTTACTTCCGGGGGAGCATTCTTTTGGGACCGTTGATGGTATGCGAATACCAATACACCGGTGAGTGCAACGATTGACAGGAGACTGATAATGGTCAGGAGGACCAGATTTCTTTTTTTCATAATTACCTCACATTCTAGAAAATCCTCTTACCTGATTACAGTTATGCCATCAAGGTAAGAGGATTTTATGGTTTTGCAGGATCATTGGCATGCAGGGAATTACTTGTCTTCTTTTTTAAATACACCGGTTACCTTTTGCAGGAGTGTCTTTTTCTCCTTCTTCTGCTCAAGATTTCCTCTCAATCCCTTGACATCCATGATGTAGATACCGCTTAGTACGGCCTTCACTTCCTTCTTTACAGGAATAAGGTCGAAGACCTTGGCATCACATACCAGATTCATTACCTTAGGACCGATTTTTGCTTTTACAATCGGAACCTTGGAGCCGCGAAGATACTTCGGTGTCTGATCAATAACAATCTTGGGAAGATTGGCTTCCTTCATCTTCATTTTCTTTTTATCAATAACGAGGATGGAAACAGCCTGTGCAGCTGCCTGCATCTGAGCTTCGGAATCCTCCTGTCTCTTCTGTAGCTTCTTTCCTACGAAATATAATGCAATTAACACACCTGTAACTACAACTGTTACGATCAGCAATACAATAGCCCATGTACTCACGAGATATGTACCTCTCTTTCCTCTGAATATTCTATTCTTGTGCCTGACAGCCTTAAAAAATACATAACTGTGCCAGGCTGGGCAACGTTTATTGTATCATCTTTTTCGAAAAAAATAAATAGTAAAATTCATTTTTAGGAAAATATCCACTATAAATATTTTATACCATATCCTCATTCTTAATCAACATTTCACGTATGATACCCTGTACATGGGAACCCAGGAATTTTAGCTGTTCCTTGCTTAAATCCTTGGGATAGATCGGCTTCCCGTATTCTATTACGACATGAGCCGGACGTATCCAGGGAATATGCTTCTCAAAGGCTTCATCCGTATTCAGGATGGCCACCGGAATGATGGCACAGCCGGTTTTCTCGGCAATCTTGAAGCTTCCCTCCTTGAAGGGCAGCATTTCCTTGCCTTGGCTGCGGGTCCCTTCCGGGGAGATATATACGCTGTAGCCGGCTTTCACCAATTCAATTCCCTTAAGTATGGTTTTTAAGCCCTGCTTGATATCGTCACGGTCCAAAAACAGGCATTGTAAAAACCGCATCCAATAACTCAGGAAGGGGATCTTGGCAATTTCTTTTTTGGCCATGAAGCTGGTCAGAGTCGGTACGCTGGAATAAGCAACCGGGACATCAAAGTAACTCCGGTGGTTGGAAATATACAGAACCGCTTCCTCCTTGGGAATATTATCCCGGCCGAGGACGGTCCGCTTTACTCCGCAAATAAACAATACAATATGGAAGGCCCCCACAACAATAGCTTGGGAGCTTGCAACCATAGCCCTGCGGTTAAAACGCCCTATTATGAACTCGATTAAGTACAAAGGGATACTTATAATGAAGAAAATAAGCAAAAAAACAACTGTAAATAATAATCGCAGCATGGATGTTAAACCTCCTGTTAAGGATTGTTACTGATTAATTGTTCTCCGGCAGCGGAGTGGGAGTAACGGTTGGAGTAGGAGTAACTGTTAGAGTGGGGGTAATTGTGGGGG
>JAEZFH010000114.1 GCA_023437885.1 Bacillota bacterium
TTGTATCGAAGCGGTTGGTCTGGAGGCTGACCGGGCGTTTTAACGATTAAATAAAGCAGATGGACTATTTCGCAAAATCCGATCCGACACAGGCCGAAATTGTCTACGATTATCCGCCCGGAGAAGATGAAATCAGCCTTTTGTATAAGCATTTCGATCATATGACCCAGGAAATTGGAGAGCTGATTCGGACGAATTATGCCAATCGGCTGCTTATGAAGGAAGCGCAGATAAAGGCGTTGGAAATGCAGATTAATCCCCATTTTCTATATAATACCCTTGAGACAATCAACTGGCGTGCAAAGAGTGCCGGAGAAAAGGATATCTCCAAAATGGTAGAAGCCCTTGCGCAACTGCTGCGCATGACCCTCAGCAGTGATTTTGCCCTGATCCCGCTGCGTGAGGAGCTGAAATTAGTCCAGTCCTATATTGTGATCCAGCAAATACGCTTCGAAGAGAGGCTGGATTATCAGGAGAGCATCTCCCCCTCTGTTACTGATGCGCTGATTCCCAAGCTGACACTTCAGCCCATCATCGAAAATGCGGTCCGGTACGCCATGGAGAAAATCACCGATGTCTGCCATATACAAATGACCATTGAAAAAGTAGATGAAATACTGCATATCTATATTAAAAACAACGGTTCACAGTATGAGGATAACCTATTGGAGAAGCTTCGGATGAAGCAGGCAAAAACCTCCGGGCATGGGATCGGCTTGCTCAATATTGATGAACGGATTAAGCTTACCTTCGGAGAGCAGTATGGAATTACCTTATATAATGAAAATGCTATGGCTGTCACCTTTGTGACACTCCCCTATCAAATCAGCTCTGAGTAAAGCACATCATGGAGGAAACCGTCATGTTAAAATTGATCATCGCTGACGATGAACGAATCATCCGGGAATCGATCAGCAGCCTAATTGACTGGAACAGTCTGAACATACAGCTGATCGGTACCTGTAAAAACGGTCTGGAGGCGTATCATATGATTCTTGAAAAGCATCCGGATATTGTTCTGACGGATATCAAGATGCCCGGTATGTCCGGATTGGAGCTTCCTGAAAAAATAGCCGAGGAGCAAATGATTGTGGAATTTATTATTCTGACCGGCTATGAGGATTTCAACTTCGCCCGGGAAGCCATTCAGCATAAGATACACCACTATTTACTAAAGCCCTGCAACGAGGATCAAATTATACAAGCGGTGAAGGACGCCTCTGTCGAGGTATTAAGGCGCCGGCAGATCCGGCAGCTGCTGGCCGATTCTCCTGCGGCGGCATCCAGTCCCTCCAATTACAGCGATTATATAGTGAAGACGATTCATTACATTGAACAAAACTATTCCAGCCCCACCCTTTCATTAAAGGAGCTCTCAGAAACCATTTTATTTATGAATCCGGATTATGTAAGCCGCCAGTTCTTTCTTCAGATCGGATCTAAATTTTCGGATTATCTGACCGACTATCGTATCAAAAGAGCAAAATGGCTATTACTATACGGAAACGAGGATGTCAGCTCCGTTGCTGAAAAAGTTGGCTACTCCAACAATCCCCAGTACTTCAGCCATTTATTTAAGAAAATAACAGGAATGTCCCTCAAATCCTATATCAAAGAAATGAGGGACACATAAGATGCGGTCTTAAATTTATTTGGGCCCAAAACAATGCAGTATCTGCAAGGGCTTTGTATCACTGCAGTAAAAATCAATCTGACGAATACGGGCCGGAAGGAAAAACTGCTTTCCTGCAGATAGGCCCATCCTCACCCCGTTCATTTCCATCCATCCGCTGCCGGATAATACGTAAATACTGGAAAACACCGGTTCAAGAGAAAGCCGGAATTGATCTTCTACGGTTATAAGGTTCATTCTAAAAAATTCGGTGTCTTCATATCGAATGATTGAGGATTCTGTCCCTCCGGGCTGTTCTTCGGTCTGGTTCTGTTTTAAAAACCACCGTTTCTTCGTTTCCTCTTCCGATCTTCCCGTATAGTCAAAGCACTCAAACATTTTCTCAAATCCCAGACCCTGATGGCACATGGTGTCCTCCACGCAAAATCCTGCCGGAGTTTTTCGTTCCACTCGGATCGTATAGTCCGTCGGTTCCTGTATCTCTGCTAAAAAGCAGCCCGCTCCGATTGCATGGGGGACTCCGCCTTCGATCAGAATAATATCACCGGGCTTCACTGGGAAACAATGCAGCCGGTCCAGCATCGCCTCAATATCCTGTCGCTCAAAGAGCGTGATCCATTCTTCCTTTGTTATCCCTTCTTTAAATCCGAGATAAACACAGGGAGGCTTTCCATCGATGCTTCGGCCGCCAAGGATGTACCAGGCTTCTGTTTTTCCATAGTCGGATTGAAATAATTGCTCTGCTTTTTCGCGATTTGGATGAACCTGTATCGTAAGACGCTCAGAGGAATCCAAAAGCTTTATCAATACTCCGGTATCCGCTCCGTATTTATTAACATGCCCCTCTCCCAAATACCTCTCGGGTGCGCTCATAATCAGACTTTTTAATGTCCTTCCGTCTTCCAGAAGGCTCAGCCCTTCTTCCAGTACATGAGCCCGCCCTGAATTCCTGGCCGCAACAAGGGATGTAATCCACTCCTCCGGAAAATGGCCATCCTCTTGCTCTTCCTCTGCCTTCCCATGAAGCTGGTCAATCAGTCTGCCTCCCAGATAAGTCCGCCAAACCCGTTCCGTGAATACGGGGATTGCTGTCATTTCATCATATCTATTCATCGCTTTGCCTTTCTCAGCTAAAAACTGCGCATGCTGCCCGTTTCCTTATGAACCTCATCCAGGTAGCGATTTCCTTCTTCTCCCGCTACAAAATCAATCCAAATATAGTGTGCACACTGTCCCGGCTCAACCCGTACACCGTGATTGCAGCCGAGGGGGATATGCAGCAGGGTATCTCCTCCCATCGGATACTCCAGATCATCCAATAGTAAGATCATATCATTCTCAGGGAAGCTAAAGAAGAACTGGTCCAGCAGCGGGTGCTCATGCTGCCCGATCAGATCCTCTCCATAAGTCTCCACGCTTCCCATGGCAAACCGAGGAATAATTCTCTGCGGTATAATCGCGCGGCTGATTGTCTTCTCGCTTTTGAACGGATCCCTGTATTGAACTGCCTCCAGATACCTGCCGGTCACCGGAAATTCAGTGGCGTAGGAGACCAGCTGCGCTTTGTCCTCTTCTGTAAGCCTCCACTGTATCTCAATCAGCTCCGCCTCTGTAACAGCTTTTAATGCTGACTCGTCCTCCGGGTTAGGAACAAAAACCGCCTTTTCCTCATAAAGCCAATCCCTTTCCCCCTGATGAAAAGCAACCGTTCCGCTGCACAGAAAGAAAATTCGAATCAATTCTGGGGATGGCGCAAAGATCATTTCTTTTTTCTCGCTTAATTTATGATGCCAGACTAAAGCTCCCTGTATCTCTCCTTCCAGCATAGGAACAGAGCAGCTTTCCTCCTTCTTGGTCAGAAGCACTTTATTGATATCGCTTGCCTTCATATTAACCCTCCATACTATCGCTTTTTTCTTCACACTAATCAACACTTCGCTGCTCGTCAGCAGCACAAATCTGGAAGAAAACAACGAGTGGCACGCTTTGCGAACCACTCTTATGTTCAACAACTACAAGCGGCAGGCCGCTCGTCTGATGTTAGTCAGAGTGGCTTCCCACCGGAAGACAATCTGGGCTTCCTCCTACGTGAATTTGTATTCTAATATAAATTTGTATTCTAATTCACATTTAGAGGCAGAGATTTTCGACATTCTTTTTGTTCCAACCTCTGCCCGCCTCCCGGTGTTCTTCCTTACTCCTCCCCATTCACAGCCAGCACCCGTTCCACCACCAGCTCGCGAAATTCCGGAGACAGCATTGCAAAGTATGCAGTAAAGCCGGTAACGCGTACTACCAAGTCAGGATACATTGAAGGATCCTTATGGGCTTTTAGTATTTTATCCTTATCAATAATGTTGATATTGAGCAAGGTGTTGCCCGTCTCCAATATGGTACGAATCATACTGACCATCTTTCCCACTGCTTCAGGGGTTTTTGCTATTCCCGGGTCCAGCTCCAATTGAAGGGGGGCCGTATTCCCATAGAAGGGCTGGACACTGGCGATTGTATTTGCCAGGGCAGTTACCGCTCCATCCCTGCGAAAACCGTAGGTAGGGTTAGCTCCATGATTGATTGCTTCACCGTCGCGGCGGCCGTTGGGTGTGGCGCGCACATTCGATCCAAACTCCAATGTGTTGGACCAGCTAAACCATCCCGGAATAAAGTTCAGACCCGGATGCACCTCACATTGACGGCGCACCAGCTTTGTAAAGCACTCATTGATTCTCTTGCCCCACTGATCCCCCAAGGTCTCTCCGCCGCAGTAGCGTTCACTGTGCAGCATCATTTGCCGGATGTATTCCCCGTCAAGACCGTTATAATTTTGCCTCATATGTTCGGACAGCTCAGCAAAGCTGATTTTTTTCTCCCGCTCCACCCGCTGCTCCAATGCCGCGAAGGAGTCCGCTACCGTAGCAATTCCGGCACCGTCGATGCACATATTGAAATATACCGCTGCTTTTGTCACATCCAGTCCCTTTTCAACCGGTCCATGGCTTAGCAGATTGCAGATTAGCTCTGGTTCATTCCTATCCTGGTATTTCAGATGGAATACGATCCCTTCCGCGGTTGTTTCTACCGCCTTCTCCAGATGATGTTCAAAAAGCTGCCACAGAGTGCGGGTTGATGGTGAGCGCTCCGATGCCGCCATATCATAATAAGCTACTTCAAAAACCTTGGCCACATTGATCTTTACCAGATCATTCAGCGTATACTCCATGCCCGGAATACTCATCCAGCTGCAGCCGGCAGCCAGGCGTTTTCTCGCCAGCTCCCTGGTATATCCGCACCGTATAAAACCGTTGACCAGACTGTTATCTCCTGAAAATCTGGGCCACGCATTCTTATTTTTGAACAGGTACTCCACTGACTTTTCAAAAAAATCCTCATTCATTTTATCATGTACCCGTACTGTCAGATTGCAGGCGATATTGATCCAGTCGGCGGCTTCCAGGATCAGATAGGATATGCGGGAAGTCATATCCTTCCCGTTCTCATCCGGGCCCGCCAGCTGATAATAACGGGTATCATTTAAGAGCAGGCAGGCAATATAGAATTTTGCTGTCTCATCGTCAATCAGCCCCAGCGCAATATCATGCTCATAATAAGGACGCAGCAGCTCATCCAGCTGGCCGCCGGAGGGTCCCCGGTTATAAAGCCTTGAGAAAAAGCTGAACCAGCACATCCACTGTATGCATTCTCTCAGTGTTTCCGGCTTTTGGGTGCTTATTTTCTCATTGGTCTCTGCCATCTCCAGAAGATTTTTCTGCAGATAGGGATTTCTCTCCAGAAGGGCCAGCTCCTTTAACTCCTTTGCTACCCTATGTAAAAATTCAATGATAGCGGATACGATTCGAAGCTCATGGATGTAGAATTCCTGGTTTTCCGGAAGCAAATTGATATTCTGGTATTTCTTCAATTTCTCAAGGATACCTCCCCAGCCAAGCTCCATCCCCATGGAAAGGTCCGGAGTGAAATGCCCGTCCGATCCGATTCCGCAGATGATGTTATAGGTCTGAAAGGCTTCCTTTAATTCAGTGTAGGGATAGTCCGGATTCCAGATAGAGCCCTTCCGTCTGGTCATGAAGAAAAAGCCTCTGCCAACAAAGGCATCCAAAGGGTCACAATACAGCGGATGTTCCTTCAAAAGCCTTGTATAATTCTCTGTCCAGCCCTGATAGCCATAAAAAGATCCATCCTCATGGGTGGCTGTGAATTCAAAATGAAAATGATCCGGTTCCACTACCCTGCCATAATCATCCTCGTCCAGACCTCCCTCCTGTTCAATCTTCTCCTGCGTCTGCTCCAGCTTTCTTTTCTTTAAAAGTCTGATCCTTTTATCCAGGTCAAATTGTTCCTCCGCCGGAAATTGATTGATCAAACATATCTCAGCCATAGAATCATCCTCCATCTGCCGTTTTGACGGCACAAAAAATACTGTAAATTAACCGATTCGCTGTTTTCTACTCTGTTCTCACTGCGATTTTATAACCCTCCGCTATCTGCTTTAGCTGGCCGACACGCTTTTCAGTAAGCGGATGAATGCCCTGGAACAGATTCTCCTTATTAAGACTCTTATATTTGGATGCTCCCAGCGGATTAAAATTTAATAATTCATAATACTGAAGTCCATTTACTCCGGATAAAAATTCAGCAATTGCTGCTATATTCTCTTCCGTATCCGTTACTCCCGGAATCAGCGGGGTTCTTACAATGAACGGCACCTTAAGCTCCGGCAGCTTTTTAATATTGTATAATATTTCTTCATTTCCCTTACCGGTCCAGCGCATATGCTCCGCTGTGTCAAAAAGCTTAAGATCACACATGATGCAATCCACCTTGCTCAGAAGAGCTCTTATCTCTTCAAAATCCCCGGTAAGATTTGTCTCGATGGCAACCGAAATCCCTTCCTTATGGCAGGCCTCTGTCAGCTCCATAGCAAATTCCGCCTGACAAAGTACCTCTCCTCCGGAGATGGTAACCCCACCTCCGGAATTTATGTAGTAGGCCTTATCTTGCAGGATTTCCGACATTGCCTCTGCTGCCGTAATGCTTTTTCCTGAAACCTCCATTGCTCCGGCATAGCAGATTTTGGCACATTTGCCGCAGCGGATACAAAGCTTCGGATAGTAATGATGGACGCCGGCGATCCGCTTATGTGCCTTACTGGGGCATACGGTTACACAATGAAAGCATTGTATGCAGCTTTGCTCATAGTAATGAAGCTCCTTGTTTCTGCTTATCGTCTCCGGATTATGACACCACAAGCAGTTCATATTACAGCCCTTTAAGAAGATATTTGTGCGGATTCCCGGACCATCATTCAGAGAAAAGCGCTGAATTTCTGTAATTATTCCGTTCATACTGACTCCCGTCTGCCTGTATCCTGGCCTTACGATATGAAATAGCACCATAACAGGCAATCTTATAATTGGATATTGAAAAGTTATATACTAACCCAGTTTCCATCTGATTTCGCACTTTCATACATTTTATCAAGGACCTGCCTCGACAATACTCCCTGTTCATAGC
>JAEZFH010000160.1 GCA_023437885.1 Bacillota bacterium
GGTTTATGCGGATGGTACCAGGGCATTGAATAATATCAATCTGAGTATCGAGCCGGGAGAGCTGGTATTTGTCACAGGACCCAGCGGCTCCGGGAAAACCAGTTTATTAAAGCTTTTGATTGGCATGGAATATTCCAGTCAGGGAGAATTAAGAGTTTTGAAGCAGGAAATGACGAGGGGAAAGGAAGGCAGGATTCGCAGACTTCGTAAAACAATCGGCCCGGTGTTCCAGGAGTTTAAATTGATTGAAGGAAGAACCGCTCTGGAGAATGTCATGATGGGAATGCGTTTTCTGGGGATATCTCCGCGTAAGATAAAAGAAGAAGCAAGGAATGCGCTGATACGGGTCGGTCTGGAGAGTAAGATACATACCCAGGTTGAAAATCTGTCCTGGGGTCAGGCGCAGCGGGTTGCGATCGCCCGGGCAGTTGCAAGAAAGCCGGTACTGATTCTGGCCGATGAACCCACGGGTAATCTGGATCATGAAAATGCAGTCAATATTCTGGAGCTGCTAGCAGCCTTTAAGGATAACCGTACTACGGTGATTATTACAACGCATGCGACCCATCTGATTGAAGATTATAAGGATGCAGCCTTTGTATCCGTCAATAACGGGGAGATCGAAGTCCGAAGGGGCGATAGGATTTTGGCCGATAATATATGAGTGATATAAAGGTGGTATACGAGATATATAAGCGCTATACAAACAGCACGAGCGATATTATAGGCGGCATGAGTGATACATAAGCGATAGATCAGGAGATATCAGGGGCTGCTATTTCAGGGAGAAGTAGAGCCGCTATGCAATATGGAGCATATGAGATGCCGCAGGCATTATGGAGGTTATGATGAAGACATTTTTCTATAATATAGGATACTTTATCCTTGAGGCATTTCGAACCATCCGCTTTAATCCTCTGTCGAATTTTTTCTCCGTGATCGGAACCGGATTGATCCTGTTTCTTCTCGGAACCGTATTCATCGGCTGGTCCGTGGGGGACCAGATCATACAAACGCTGGAGCAGGAAGCAGAAATCAGTGCCTATGTTACGGACACATCCGATTCCGTATTGATTGAGGAGCTAAAGCAGAAGATCAGCGGGATCAACGGAGTGTCGGAGGTTACATTTATCTCGAAGGAGCAGGCGAAATCCCAGATGGAGAAGCTTCTGGGAGATGAGGCAGGGATACTGGAGCTGTTTGATGAGAATCCCTTTGAAGAGTTTTTACAAATCAGAATTCAACTGGACCGGATGGATGAAGTGATTACCGGCTTAAGGCAGCTAGCAGGGATTGATTATGTAAGAGATAACCGTGAGGTTCTGGAGCAGATGCGAAGAATTACGGAGGGGCTGAAGCTGGGCGGAGCGTTCATTTTTCTTGCTGTGGGCATAACAACCCTGATTATTATCTCGCATATGATCCGCCAGGGAATTTACAATAACCGCGAGCAGATTAAGACCCTCTGCCTCCTTGGCGCACCCGGTGGATTTATCGGTTTTCCCTTCCTTCTTGCCGGAACCCTTATGACATTTCTCGGAGGGTTATTTGCGAGTCTGGCATTATATGTGTTACTGCAGGAGGGATACCGTCAGCTTGGTGGCGCGATTCCGTTCATTCCTCTGCCTGGAAAGGAACTGCTGCAGGAGAATGCCAGCCGGTTTTTGTTGACAGTCAGTGCAGCACTTGGATTGATCGGCAGCCTGTTTGGATTGGGAAGCATGAAAAATAGTAAGGGTTAACAGTACAAGAGACACAATATATCTAAGACGAACCTCATTTGGAAGCCTCAGAAAAATCATCGGAAAAGGCTTACATCAACAGCATTTCTGATGACTTTGTAAGCTTGCCAGCAGGCTTTTTTAGTGCTTCTTAACGGAGGATAGGATTGGACAGGATGGAGGAAAGAGAATGATACATTTTATTAATGACTACAGTGAGGGAGCACATCCCAGAATATTAGAGCAGATGATGAAGTCAAATCTGGAGCAGAATGCGGGTTACGGATTGGATGCTCACAGCGAACGGGCAAGAGCCTATATCAAAAGGGAGCTGCAGAAGGAGGAGGCGGATATCCACTTTATTCCGGGCGGGACACAGACCAATCTTCTGGCGGTCTCTTCCTTTTTGAGACCCCACCAGTGTGTAATAGCAGCGGATACCGGGCATGTGAATGTTCATGAGACAGGAGCAATTGAAGCAACCGGCCACAAGGTGGTGACCGTACCCCACCGGGACGGAAAATTGACTCCGGAAGGAATTAGAGGAGTATTGGACAGCCACGCCGGAGAGCATATGGTGCAGCCGAAGCTGGTGTATCTTTCCGATACTACTGAGCTGGGTACCATCTACACGAAGCAGGAACTGGAGGCAATCCGCCAGCTGTGTAAGGAGGAAAAGCTGCTGCTGTTTTTGGATGGAGCGCGACTGGGAAGCGCCTTAACCTGCAAAGAAAATGATCTTACGTTGAAGGATATCGCCGACCTGACAGATGCATTCTATATCGGAGGCACCAAGAACGGAGCCCTTCTGGGAGAGGCGCTGGTCATCTGCCGGCAGGAGCTGAAGGAAGACTTCCGCTACTTTATCAAGCAGCGGGGAGCAATGCCTGCCAAGGGCTTTGTGCTCGGATTGCAGTTTGAGGCTCTCTTCCAGGATCGGCTATATTATGAACTGGGGGCCCATGCCAACCGTATGGCGGAAAAGCTGGCGGCAGCCATCGCAGAACGAGGCTTCTCCTTCTTCGCTCCGGTATGCTCAAATCAGCTGTTTCCGATCCTGCCTAATGAGATGATTGACAGGATGGCACAGGAATATGGCTTTCTGGTGCAGGAGGCATTGGGTGAGAGGCATAGTGTAATCCGACTGGTTACCTCCTGGGCAACCCCGGAGAGCAATGTGGACAAGCTGATTGGATTTTTTAAGGAATACTAGGGGGAGATGGAATGCTGACAAGGAAGAATCAGAAAAACGGAGATGAATTATCCATCCTGGGCTTTGGATGTATGCGCTTTCCAATGAAGGGGGCAGGAATCGATGAACCACGGTCCATCGCTTTAATCCGTTCCGCCATTGATCAGGGAGTGAATTACTTTGATACTGCCTATTTCTATCATGCGGGAAAGAGTGAGTCCCTTCTGGGAGAAGCATTGACCGGAGGCTACCGCAGTAAAGTGAAGATTGCTACCAAGCTGCCTCCCTATATGGTAAATAAGCTGGAAGGGGCTAAGAAAATTTTTGAAACACAGCGTACCAAGCTGAAGACGGATTATATTGATTACTATCTGCTTCATATGCTGTCAGATAAAGCAACCCTGGACCGGATGGTCCAAATCGGTGTTATGGGATGGCTGGAGAAGCTGAAGGAGCAAGGAAGCATTCGTAACATCGGTTTCTCCTTCCACGGAGGGAAAGCGGATTTTGAACAGATCCTGACTGCCTACCCCTGGGATTTTTGCCAGATTCAATATAACTATCTGGATGAGAACAACCAGGCAACAAAATCGGGTCTCCAACTGGCAGGTTCTCTGGAAATACCGGTTATTGTCATGGAACCGCTGCGCGGCGGGAAGCTGGTAAATAATCTTCCGGAGCAGGTGGTTAAGACCTTCCGCGGTTTTGATGAGAAGCGGACTCCTGTGGACTGGGCTCTGCGCTGGATATGGAATCATCCGCAGGTGACAGTGGTTCTGTCCGGTATGAGCGATGAGCAGCAGTTGGCTGAAAATTTGGATATTGCTTCCACGGCAAGAGCGAATGCCCTGACCCCGGAAGAGCTGAGCGTATTTGACCGGGTAAAGGCGGTTATGCTGGAGAAGACCAAAATCCCCTGTACGGGCTGTGCTTATTGCATGCCCTGTCCCCATGGCGTCGATATTCCGGGATGTTTTTCCGTTTATAATGATAAATACCTGTTGAATGTAAGAAATAACCGCTGGAAGTACCTGCAGGTCCTGGGAGTTACTTCGAAGAAGCCCGCCTATGCTTCCCTTTGTACGGAATGCGGAAAATGCGAGCGCCATTGTCCACAGAATATTCTGATTCGCAAGGAATTGAAGGTGGTAAAAAAAGAAATGGAGGGTGCGCTGTTTCGCCCCCTGGTTAGAATCGCCAGGCGGATGTTAAAGGTATAATAGTATAATTTACGAGCTGTATCCTGTAAGTGGGGCAAAAATAAATATGTCTGCCGGAATGTTCTGGCCGGTGGAATAGGACCGGGAGTATTTTGCTTTACTGGTCAGGTAACACTTAGTTTTGAAATATTACAATAGGAGAAATACCGTAAGGTATAAGTGCGAATCATGAAGAAGAATCAGCAGAGGGCAATTTACATTTTTATTGGTCTGTTTTCTTTGGTGGCTAGCTTGATATGGACATATCAAAGCTTCAGAACTAGTTCCGCAACCATTACTTATCTGATCGATGTATTAATTATTATCCTGCTTGTAATCTTATTGATTAATAAGAACAGCAAGATTAAGAAAGCTATGGATCACAGTAATTACATGGAATGGATTACGGATGGTAATATAGAAAATTGCAGTAAGCTTAGTGTGGGCATCAAATCCCTGGAGGATTTGGTACGGCTGGCAATTGACCTCGATAAGAGAGTAATTCATGATTCAAAGCTTGGCAAATATTTTGTCCTGGCAGAAGATATGACCTATATTCACGACCCGGGCCTGGTAAACTCGATCATGGAGGAGAAACAGCAGCTAGGAAGAATTCTGATCGAACAGGAATTGCTTCAAACAGAAGAACTGGAGACAGGGTTATATTACCAGAAGAAAATCGGCTGTAAATTAGGTGAAAGCCTGCTGGCACTGGGATTTATCGATGAGAGCATTCTCTACAGCACACTTGCGGCCCAGCAGAAGGTTGCTTATTATGAATTGGATTCAAGAAAAGAATATAAGGATACCAGCTGGATTGCGAAGATGAGCATTAATAAGGCCAGAGCCTTACAGGTGCTGCCCCTGGGATACCGCTCTGACGGAATGCTGGTTATTGCATGCGGAGACATCACCAAGTCAGGGGTAACTATGGTATTACGGGAAATCTTTGGTGAAGAGATCTATATCATAGCAGCAAGACCATTTAAGATATATGAGATTCTCGATAAAATTGATCTGCAGGAGAAAGCCAACAACGGTTTTACTCTGCTTCGCAGGGAGCACAGGCTAGAGGCTTATGAGCGCTTATCCGAAAGGGAATGGGAACAGTTTACCTCCTCGTATTACGCCGGAAGAATGGAAACAGGCCTGTTCATTAAAGCCTCCGGTTTAGTGGATCCGCTGCAGCTTGTCCAGATTCCGAATAAGGATATGGCTGTCAGCTGGCTCATGGGAAAAGGCTGCATCAATGGCCAGATTGCCAATTTGATTAAGACCCTTGAACGAATCAGCGCCAGGCAGGATAGGAATCTGAGAAGTTCGAAGGTAATTCCGGATTTAATGGAGCTGCTCTCCGAGGCGCATTATATTACCAGGGATGAAGCTGATTGGGCAGTCAAAAAGTCGAAGCAGGTAGGCTGGCCGCTTCGCCAGATTCTGGTGGAAGATTATATGGTTGCAGCAGATACTGTTGAATATGCAGCACTGGTTTTGGATACGATGAAGAGTATTGTACATAAGGCTAAGATTTATTAGACAAATCCTGGTGAAGCGAATGCAAAAAAGAGGAGGTAAATTGGCTGGAACACATTTTCTCTCATTGAACGTCAATGGATGTTATCGTTGCGGTTAGAGAAAATGTTTCCGGCTTTATCTTTATGAATAAATTCTGTTTATCGGTAAGCAATCAGCAATAAGAAGATTAGTAATATTTTTAATCTCTCAAGATTTCCCTTTACTTTTATTCATTGTAATTCTTATTTATGTAATGTACAATTAATTGAAGTTATCAGTCTTGCTTCGACCAAGATAGGATAAGATAGGTAAGATAGGATAAGATGGAAAAAACGGTTATATTCTATATAGAGTAATATTACGCAGGTTGTTAAGAAAGGTGCTGACAGAGGAAGAATTATGTCGTGGGAGTTGTTAAAGGATTGCATTCTATGTCCGAGAGAATGTCATGTGGATAGGACAAGGGG
>JAEZFH010000151.1 GCA_023437885.1 Bacillota bacterium
CTGGCCACACTCTATGAGAGAGCCGGAATCGTTCATGGCTGCTCCGGATCCGTAACCCAGATTCCTATCCTCACCATGCCCAATGATGATATCACCCATCCGATTCCGGATTTGACAGGATATATTACCGAAGGACAGATTGTACTTGACCGCTCCTTGCATCAGAAAGCGGTCTATCCTCCGATCAGCATTCTGCCGTCCCTCTCCCGTCTTATGAAGGACGGTATCGGTAAAGGCTATACCAGGGAAGATCATCAGGACCTGGCAAACCAGCTCTTCTCCTCCTACGCCCGCGTAGGTGATGCCAGAGCTTTAGCCAGTGTAATCGGCGAAGATGAATTATCCGCACTGGATAAGCTATATCTCAAATTCGGTGCTGCCATGGAGCAGGAGTTCATTGCCCAGGGCAGACTGGAGGACCGAAGCATTACCCAAACCCTGAATAAGGGCTGGGAATTACTGTCCCTTCTCCCCAGGGAGGAACTGGACCGTATCGATACCAAGATTTTGGATCAATATTATAAACCCGCCGTAGCAGTCAGTGAATTGAGGTGATCCCATGAATCCCAATACCTTCCCCACAAAGGGTAATTTAATCTTAGCCAAGAATTCACTCCGGTTGGCGAAGCAGGGTTATGAATTGATGGATAAAAAGCGGAATATTTTAATGCACGAGCTGATGGAATTGATTGATAAGGCAAAGAATATTCAAAGTGAGATTGACAGCACCTTTACCTCTGCTTATCTCTCTCTCCAGAAGGCAAATATTGAAATGGGTATTATTAATGTTCAGGAGCTCTGCAATACCATTCCGGAGGAGAATTCCATCGAGATCAAGCAGCGAAGCATCATGGGGACCGAAATCCCTCTGGTTGAGTATGACAATACCGTCAGCAAGCCTACCTATGCGTTCTTTCAGACCAAATTATCGCTGGACGAGGCTACAAAGCGTTTTATAAAAGTAAAGGATCTTACGATCCGCTTATCCATGATTGAAAACTCAGCTTACCGTTTGGCTACAAATATCAACAAAACACAAAAGCGTGCAAATGCCTTAAAAAATATTACAATTCCTTATTATGCCAATCTCACGGTAGAGATACAGAATGCATTGGAGGAAAAGGAACGGGAAGAGTTTACAAGGCTTAAAGTAATCAAGAGGCGGCAGACTGCCGGTTAGCCATAAATTAACAACAAAAATTATTTATTTTGCCGTATATAAATCGATCTGCGGAGCATAATAAATATCAGATACGACGTAAGAACTTAACTTGCATGAAGATCATAGACCTTAATTCGAATAAGTCGCTGTCGTATCTAAAAAATGAATATAGACGCTTGCAATTTAGTCTCATAATTACAAGCAGCAGATTGTTCAATGTGAAATTCGTTTACGAATTCGCATAATAGTTGGGAGATGGTAGCTTTGGACAGTAAAATGTTATTAGTAAAGTCTCACGATCAAATTGAATATTTGCATTAAAAAGGATTGAGACACCAGAGAGAAAGCAGGTATACTAATTTATACCTGCTTTTTCTATTATTTTTTTTATTATTTTATTTAGTTTGTTTATTTAAGCCCTATCTCTTCTGTCCCGCTTAAATAAGAATGTATGATTTCAATCACTGCTCTTCTAAACGGTTCCTGCTCATCTGCATATCATATCCTGTCGGACTCTGGAAGATTCTCAGTCCAAACTCTCCTGCAATGGAAAAAATATGATCAAAGATATCAGACTGGATACGCTCAAAGCTCTCGAATTTGGTCTCATCCGTAAAAGCATAGATCTCCAAGGGCAAGCCGTTCTCTCCCTGCGGCAGCTGGCGAACCATCTGCGTCATCCCCCTGTGAAGCTTGGGATTATCCCTGAGATAATTTTCAATATATATCCGGAAGGTACCTATATTGGTCAGTCTTTTCTTATTGATTTCCGGCTCCTGCTGCGCGCTGTATTTTTTATTATAGTTAATCAATTCGCTTTCTTTTTCGATGATGTAATCCTTTAAATAATTGATTTTCTTAAATTTCTCAATCATCTGAGGTGTACAGAAGCAGATGCTGGTAACGTCGATGATAACGGAACGCTTAATTCTTCTGCCGCCGAATTCCGTCATTCCCCTCCAGTTTTTAAAGGAATCCGATACCAGGGAATATGCCGGCAGGGTAACGATGGTCTTGTCAAAATTCTGAACCTTTACCGTATTCAGAGTGATATCAACCACATCGCCGTCTGCTCCGTATTTGGGCATCTCAATCCAATCCCCGATCCTCAGCATATCGTTGGAGGTCAGCTGAATACCTGCAATGAAGCCCAGAATGGAATCCTTGAAAACAAAGGAAAATACGGCGGCCAAGGCACCGATGCCTCCCAGCATCAGCAGCGGATTCTGATCCATGAGAATCCCCACCACAACAATTCCCACCACAATATAGAATACGATTTTCACTACCTGCAGCATCCCTTTGATCGGTCTTACCTTGGAGATCGGATATTGACGGTAGATATCATCAATGGCAGTCAGCAGGGCGCCTGCGACAAACAGGGCAATGACCGAAATATAAATCGCACAGCCTCTCCGGATGTAGTCCTGCACTCCTCCGAAGGCCGGAGCAAACAGGTATATGATGATTCCCGGCCAGACATTGGCCAGACGGGAAAATACCTTCCTTTCAAAGAGAATATTGTCCCACTGATACTTATTCCTGTAAATCAATTTTGCTAAAAGCTTCAATACGATATTTTTTGTTATGATATTAACCATAACGCAGGTCAAAATAATAATTACAACCAGTATCGCATAGGAAAACGAATTTATCAATTCCTCCTTGATTCCATAATCCCGCAGAATATTGCTGATATTATTGGTCACGGATCACACCTGTCCTCTCCATTCATAACGTTACCTATATTTTACTATTGAATGACAGCACTGTCAATCTTATTGAAAGTATCTCAACATATTGACCGTATATCAATCAGTTTTATCCCATCATAAGAATGCCCATCATAAGAATGACAGTGCCCGCCGACTCTGTTTCCATGGTATACCAATTCTAATATTTTTTTAATGTCATCTGTTACGGACTATGTTATACTATTTCTACTGGTATTTTATGTCTATTATAGCCTTTTCGATTATGCAAGGCATAAAGAATGCAATATTTGGGACTCTAAAATCTAGATAAATTAATGATTGAAAGAGGTGTTTATATGTGGTTTTCGAGGTCACAGGAGGAAGTTCTCAGGGAATTTGGTATTAATCCAGCCACGGGTCTTACAGATGTACAGGCGCAGGAGCGGTTAGAAAAATTCGGTTTAAATAAGCTGAAAGGAAAGCCCAAGAAAAGTCTTCTCGCATTATTTCTCTCCCAATTAAAGGATATGTTGATCTATGTTCTGCTGGCCGCTGCCGTAATCACCTTGATTATCGGTGAAATAGCCGATTCTGTTATAATTCTTCTGGTTGTCATTCTGAATGCCGTGATCGGTGTAATTCAAGAATATAAAGCGGAAAAGGCAGTGGAAGCTCTTCAGAAGATGACAACCCCAAAATCCGTAGTCAGACGGAACGGAAACATCAAAGAAATCAATTCCGAAGAGGTGGTACCCGGTGATATTATCATCCTGGATGCCGGAAGATTTGTACCTGCCGACCTGCGGCTGATCGAAAGTGCGAATTTACAGATTGAGGAATCCGCGCTTACCGGTGAATCCGTTCCAACAAGCAAGAATGCGGACAGTATCTTCTCTGACCCCAAGACTCCGGTCGGGGATAAAGCAAATATGGCCTTTTTATCAACGCTTGTCACTTACGGGCGCGGAGAAGGTGTTGTTGTTGCTACTGCCATGGATACGGAAATCGGTATGATCGCGAAGATACTTGAGGATGGCGGCGAAGAAATGACCCCTCTTCAAAAGCGTCTGGATGAATTGGGAAGAATTCTTGGCTTCCTGGCCATCGGAATCTGTGCATTTATTTTTATTATTGCCCTGATACAAAAACGTGATTTATTCGAAATGTTCTTAACCGCCATCAGCCTGGCAGTTGCCGCAATTCCTGAGGGTCTTGCTGCGATTGTAGCAATTGTGCTTGCTCTTGGTGTTACAAGAATGTCAAAGATCAATGCCATCGTTAAAAAGCTTCCGGCTGTGGAAACCCTGGGATCCGTTAATATTATCTGCTCCGATAAAACCGGAACCCTGACCCAGAACAAGATGACTGTAGTGCAGCAATATACCATGGGCAG
This sequence comes from Bacillota bacterium, assembly GCA_023437885.1. Lineage (GTDB taxonomy): Bacteria > Bacillota > Clostridia > Lachnospirales > Lachnospiraceae > Mobilitalea. The sequence continues at coordinate 4,250 of JAEZFH010000151.1, forward strand.
GCTTACCCAGGTTTCCCAAACCGAAACCGGTCTCACCGCTTCTGAAGACGAGAAGGAACTGATTCGCTCCCTGGTCCTCTGCTCCGATGCAACCTACGAAAACGGCCAGGGCACCGGTGACCCTACAGAAATCGCGCTTATCATCCTCGGCGAAAAATACAAGCTCGGAAGAGCACAATTAAACAGCAATCATAAGAGAGTCGGTGAGAACCCCTTTGATTCGGACCGTAAGCTGATGTCTACCCTGAACGCGGAAGAAAACGGCTACCGTGTTCACACGAAGGGGGCCATAGACAATATTTTAAAGCTCTCCTCCACTGCCCTGGTAAACGGGGAGATGGTACCTCTTACGGAAGAATTAAAGAATGATTATCTAAGAGTTACCGAGGAGATGTCCGATTCCGCACTTCGAGTGCTTGGTGTCGCATTTAAAAACACCTCGCAAATCCTTGCGCCGGAGGAGATGGAAAAGGATCTGACTGTCATCGGAATCGTAGGGATGATTGATCCTCCGAGACTCGAGGTAAAAGCTTCCATAACCGAGGCAATTCGTGCCGGGATCCGTCCTGTCATGATTACCGGCGACCATAAGAATACGGCTGTCGCAATTGCCAGGGAATTAGGAATTGCAGAATCGATCGGACAGAGCCTGACCGGTGCGGAAATCGACGGTCTTTCCGAGGAGGAGTTTGCATCCAGTATCAACCAATACCGTGTATTTGCCCGGGTATCTCCCGAGCATAAGGTTAAGATTGTAAGAGCCTTCAAATCACAGGGAAATATTGTTTCCATGACCGGAGACGGAGTGAATGATGCCCCCTCCCTCAAATTCGCTGATATCGGTGTTGCCATGGGTATTACAGGCACTGATGTGGCAAAGGGTGCCAGTGACATGATATTAACGGATGATAATTTTACAACAATTGTTCATGCGATCGAAGAGGGCAGAAATATATATAACAATATCAAGAAGTCTGTAATCTTCCTTCTGTCCTGCAACTTGGGCGAGGTAATTACAATCTTCATATCCATTTTGCTGAATTGGCCCGTACCTTTAATTGCTACCCAGATACTATGGGTTAACCTGATTACTGATTCCCTGCCTGCAATAGCCCTCGGAATCGACCCGGGCGATAAGGATGTAATGAAGCAATCCCCCAGAGACCCGAAGGAAAGCTTTTTTGCCAGAGGTGCGGGAAACCGAGCAGTAATTGGCGGTTCACTGATCGGTATCTTTACGCTGGTTGCCTTCTACTATGGCTTATGGGAGCATGGATATTCCCTTGGAGAGGGTGCGGTTCCCGAAGAAGCTCTTCCCTATGCGAGAACTATGGCATTTGTTGTATTGGCTGCCTCCCAGCTGTTTTATTCCCTTTCCATGAGAAACTCCAAGAAATCCATCTTTAAGATTGGACTGTTTACAAATAAGTATCTAATCGGAGCTATCCTTGCCGGTATCTTATTACAGCTGGTTGTAATCTCCGTCCCCTTCCTTGCCAATGCTTTTGGTGTTCATAATTTAACCCTTCCGGATTGGGCACTGGTAATTACCATCTCTTTGATACCGTTATTCGTAAACGAAATCATCAAGTTCTTCCGCAGAACGTAGTAACAGTAACAAAGGATGACAGTCAATATCATACCTGAGCCTTGCTGTTTCCCACTTACACAGCACAGTATACAGAAAGGAGTAATTTAACATGCAGACAGCAATGAAGCAAAAAGTAATCTACCTGGCAGGCGGCTGCTTCTGGGGTACGGAAAAGTACCTGGCAGGAATTTCGGGCATTCTTCAGACCGAGGTCGGATATGCCAACGGGAACACGGAGAACCCCACATACCAGGAGGTTTGCCACAATCATACCGGGCATGCCGAGACAGTTCAGGTTTTCTATGATCCTAAGCAGGTTCGGTTAGAATTTATTCTTACCCTGTACTATGATGTAATCGACCCTACCTCTGTCAACCGGCAGGGCGGAGATACGGGCACTCAATACCGGACAGGAATCTACTATACGGACGAGGAAGATCTTCCTATCATCCAGGCCTCCGTCCTGGAGCTGCAAAAGCACTATGATAAGCCGATCGCAATTGAAGTTCTTCCTCTTAGGAACTACTATCCTGCCGAGGAATATCATCAAAAATACCTGGATAAGAATCCGAACGGTTACTGTCACATTCACAGGAATAAGTTTGATCAGGCCAGAATTGCCAAGGATGATGTCCTGATGGACAATCAAGTTAATAAAAACTAAATAACAATTCCAATAGAAAAAGACTGTTAAAAAAGCTGTCAATATGACATACCTTTTTAACAGTCTATCTTATTCCACTCCTTTTAGCGAGCTTACCATATCAATGCTTCTGACCCTTTTGGAAAAGAAGCGGTTTACGGCTGCAGAAAGCAGCAAGGTACCCAGG
>JAEZFH010000183.1 GCA_023437885.1 Bacillota bacterium
TCTATCTCTATCTCTATCTCTATCTCTATCTCTACTTTATTAAATTTCCTTTTAAAACACAAGCCATAAAAGGTAGAGGTTCCGCTTCAGGTAGGCCAGCACAAATTTGCTACACCATGCCACTACACCCCACTATATGATAATACCGTATCTTTCCTCAGAAAATAACTTTATAATTCCGATTCAGCCGGACAATATTCCGCTTCTCCCGCAACTGTCCTACGGATTGCTTTTGCTCCGAAACCAGTTCCTCATCCACCGGCCGTCTTTCTATAAAGGCTTCTGTAACTCTATTCATTAACTCTTATATTTTCGTTATATTTTCGTTATATTTTTTTACTTGACTCTTACGCTGCGTCACCTAATACAATTCTGCTGTGGTAACCACAAGGAACAACAAGGAACAAAATACTAAAAAAATATATCAGTGGCTGTACTGCAATATAGCTGCAGCACGCCGCAAAAAGGAGGAAATTATGAAAACTTATCTAATTACCGGAGGAGCCGGTTTTATCGGTTCTAATTTCATTCATTATCTAATGGAGCAAAAACCGGAGGAGATCAGAATCATAAATCTGGATACCCTTGCCTACTGTGCCAACCGTAACAATGTCAGCATGTATGAAGCTAAGGATCATTACCGTTTTATTCACGGCGACATCTGTGACGAAGGATTAGCCGCTTCCATTTTTGCTGAGGAAGAGATCGATTATGTCGTACATTTTGCAGCACAGACCCATGTCGACCGGAGCATTGATTCTGCCATGGAATTTGCCAGGACGAATGTTACCGGCACGCTTAACTTATTGAATGCCGCCAATGCCGCCTGGAAGGGAAAGGAGCGGATTTCAAAACGCTTCCTCTACATCTCTACTGACGAAGTATACGGTGATCTTCCGGAAGAAGGCTATTTTACCGAGGACTCTCCCCTTCAACCCAGAAATCCTTACGCCGCAAGCAAGGCCGGTGCCGAGATGATGGTAAAAGCCTTCTATGAGACTCACCGGCTGCCCGTCCTTATTACCCGCTGCTCGAATAATTACGGACCTTACCAATTCGGAGAGAAGCTGCTTCCACGCTGTATCGAATGCTGCCTTCTCGGCATAGACCTTCCCGTCTATGGGGACGGAAGCAATGTCCGGGATTGGCTTTATGCAGAAGACCACTGCAGAGCGGTTGACGCCGTATTAATGAACGGCAGGCTGGGTGAGGTATACAATGTAGGGGACCATAATGAAAGGACAAACCTGGAACTTATCACAGCACTGAGGGACATTCTTGAACAGGAATTTCAGCAGAAGGCATCTCCCATTCGTTTTGTCGAGGACCGTAAGGGACATGACCGAAGATATGCCATTGATTCCACTAAGCTTCAAAAGGAGCTCGGCTGGCAGGCAAAGGTGGACTTTTCGGAAGGCCTTCGAAAAACCATACGCTGGTATCTGGAGCATAAAGATTTTCTGCAGTTTCATCCGTAATATGTTATGATATAAGGAAAGTGTAGGAACATGCTGCAAGCTTGTCTGCATGCATGTGAATAGAATGGAGATAATGATGTCAGGTAAAAGCATCTACACCACCGGTGAGTTCGCCAAAAGAGCCAATGTATCCGTGAGAACCATCCGCTATTATGATGACAAGGGCTTATTAAAACCCTCTGAGATAAGAGAATCCGGCTACCGCTATTATACCGACCACGATTTTATCAAGCTTCAGCAGATTATCGTTCTACGAAAGCTGGGCTTTTCCCTTGAGGATATCCTGGTAATCTCCTCCCGGGAGAAAGATACCGGTTATGTCCGGGAATCCTTCGAATTGCAGCTGTCATTGGTACGGGATAAAATCGCGGAATTAAAGCAGATGGAGCAAACCATATCGGAAGCAAGGGATTACCTGGACAGCCGGGCACAACCCGACTGGAGCAGGCTGATCGGTAGGATTCATCTGTTAAATATGAAAGAAACCCTGGCAAAGCAATATAAGAACTCGAAGAATGTGGATGCCAGGATTCACCTGCATAAGGCTTATTCTGATAATCCCCAGGGGTGGTTTTGCTGGATCTATGAAAAGCTCCCGGTACATAATAATATACGTATTCTTGAAGTCGGCTGCGGCAACGGCCAGCTCTGGAAGGACAATTCGGACCGCCTCCCCGGCCAGGCGCAGATCACCCTGTCGGATATCTCCTCCGGGATGCTCCGAAATGCCCGGGAGAACCTGCCGGACCGGGAAGAAACCTTTCATTTTGAATGCTTCGATTTTCAGGAGATACCCTACGAAGCAGCTTCCTTTGATCTCGTGATTGCCAATCATGCTCTCTTCTATGCAAAGGACCGGGATAAAGCCCTCCGGGAGTTATCCCGGGTTCTTAAGAAGGGGGGCTGCTTTTGCTGCAGCAGCTACGGCAGGCTCCATATGAGAGAGATCGAGCTGCTTGCCAAAGAATTTGATGAGCGCATCGCCCTGTCTGAAGTAAAGCTCTATGATATCTTCGGCCTGGATCACGGGGAAGAGGAGCTGGCTGCTTACTTTCCTTCCATAGAAAAATATCATTATGAGGATTCCCTGCTGGTCACAGAGCTGGCTCCCCTTGCCGAATATATCTACTCCTGCCACGGCAATCAGATGCAGTACCTGAGCGGCAGGCAAGAGGCTTTTGAACGCTTCCTGGAAAAGAAAATTGGCAGGAAAGGTCTGCGCGTCACAAAGGATGCGGGTATTTTTCTTTGCAGGTTATAAGTCCGGGCGCAAACAGCCCTACCAGGTCTGCAACAGAATGCCCGTCATTCAAATCTGCAGAACGTCTTAAGCTAAGCGCGGATTCTTGCTACATTACGATTCATAAGCCTGCGTGCGATATTTTGATAAATCCATTTTTTCAGCGGTGACAGCTGCTGTTGGTTATTCTCAAAGAATTCATCGGGCGAATCAAACACGCCGTAATCATGGTTGATGCCTTCTTTTTGAATATAAGTATCATTGGCATTCCAGTCTATTTGCGGATTCTGAAAGTTATCCGTAGCGGCACCATATCCGCAAAAAGAAGCTTTACAATCAGAAAACTTTTCCTGGAGCTTCTTCAGATATTTGCTGTCCAGAATGAAACCTTCTATGTTATACCATTGGTCCTTATATTGAATTTCGACCCAGCTGTGAATGATGCTTTGAGGGGCAAGCTGATAAATCAGCCCTGTCATTGCACACTTTTGCAATTTCTTATCAATGGTAAAACCATGCATCCGGCAGGGTATTCCAACCGCTCTCAGAAGTGCCATAAATAGTGTCCCCTTTGTATTGC
>JAEZFH010000173.1 GCA_023437885.1 Bacillota bacterium
CAGCAGGAGCTGCTCCGTTGCTATGGAGACCGGAAAGAGCTGGTGATTGAGATTGCTTCCATCCGGGATAAGAAGAAAATGTTCCAACTGATGGAGAAGCACCGGCCTAACATAATCTTTCATGCGGCAGCGCACAAGCATGTTCCCTTGATGGAGGATTGCCCCGAAGAGGCAATCCGTAACAATATTTACGGAACCTATCATCTGGTTCAGGCTGCCGACCGGTATGGAGTGGAGAAATTTGTATTGATATCCACAGATAAGGCTGTGAATCCAACCAGTATCATGGGAGCCAGCAAGCGAATCTGCGAGATGCTTCTGCAGAGTATGAAGGAACGGAGCCGGACAGAATTTGTTGCTGTGCGCTTTGGTAATGTACTCGGATCAAATGGCTCGGTGATTCCCCTGTTTCAGAAGCAGATTGCACAGGGGGGACCAGTAACAATTACAGATAAGCGGATTGTCCGTTACTTTATGACAATTACGGAAGCGGCGGAGCTGGTGCTTGAGGCCGGAGCCATGGCCAGCAGCAGTGAGGTCTATGTACTGGATATGGGGAAGCCGGTAAAGATTATCGAGTTGGCGGAAAACTTGATCCGATTATCAGGCCATATCCCCTATACGGAGATTCCGATTATTGAGACCGGTCTGCGGCCCGGTGAGAAGCTGTATGAGGAGCTTCTGCTTAACAATGAGGAACTCATAGCAACAAAAAATCATAAAATATTTATAGAGCACCAGGAAAATATATCAATTCACGATATGAATCAAATGCTGAAAATTCTGTCAAAGGCATTGAAATCTCAATCCAGGGCAGAGATCCGGGAAGCGATCAGGCAGGTGGTCCCAAGTTACCGGGAGCCGGAGGAAGTTAATAGCAGTGAGGATGTGGATAGAACATGAAATGAATTTTGGATGCATGGCGGTGTTAAGAAGGGTGGAATGGAGGAAAAGATGAAGATAATTGTTTTCTCGGAATTTTCAAAATATCTGGATCTTTCTCATGAAGAATTATTGCATGAGATGGTGATCCGAGGTCATGAGGTTTATGCCATAGGACCGGAGACCAGTGATGAGGGGCGGTTGAAGAAGCTTGGTATCGGCTTTCTCAAGCTTAGCTTCCGGCAGCACACCGTCAATCCTATTCATGATTTACTTCTCCTGCTATGGCTGGTTCGGATCATGAAAAAAATCAAACCGGATCTGTACCTTGGCTATACCCTTAAGCCTGCGGTCTATGGCTCCATAGCTGCTCTCCTCTCCGGGGTGAAAAGGAGGTATGTCATGATAACCGAGCTGAGTTCCTTATTCGTAAAGAAAAGGCATGGTGGAAAAACCCTGAAATCAACGGCCAGGCTGCTCTATAAAGCCGGTTTTTATTGCAGTACCAGTGTGTTTTTTCAAAACAGGGACGATAGAAAAGTTATGTTAAAACTGAAATTGCTGGCACGAAGAAAAAGCCTGGTAATTCGTGGTCCGGGAGTAAATTTGGATTATTATCAGCCCTGTCCTATGCCCCGAAGGCCAATCTTTCTTTTCGCCGGAAGTGTAAGCAGGGATAAAGGAATATGCGAATATATGCAGGCTGCTGCCCTGCTGAAAGTTCATAACCCGGAGGCGCGGTGCTGGATCGTCGGAGCTGCGGATCCTGGAGAAGAATCCGTATCAGAAGAGATAATGCATTTGGCAGAGGAAGGCAGCATACGTTACTTTGGTGTTGCTGAGGATATACGGCCGTATTTAAATGATTGCAGGTTTTTTGTATTCCCTTCCTACCGTGAGGGGATACCCCGGTCAGTGCTGGAGGCCATGGCAGTCGGAAGACCCATTATTACAACGGACGCTCCCGGCTGCCGTGAGACGGTGATTGATGGCCGCAATGGCTTTCTGGTACCGGTGGGAGATGATATGGAGCTTTTTGACAGAATGCAGTGGCTGCTGAAACATCCCAGGGAAGCAGAGGAAATGGCCTGGGAATCCCTCCTGTTGGTTCAGAAGAAATATGACATGCACAAAGTAAACCGAAGTATGTTGAAAAAAATGCATCTGATTGTCTGAGTGAGCAGGCAGAAGAAAGCAGGGAATTGGAGATGGATATGAATTTATATGAAAAAATCGTAGAAAGGAAAGCGAAAATCTCGCTGGTTGGCCTTGGCTACGTGGGCTTGCCCATCGCTGTCGCATTTGCCAAAAAAGCGGAGGTAATCGGCTTTGATATAAATAAGGAAAAAATTAAAAGCTATCAGGAGGGGATGGATCCGACGAGGGAGGTAGGAGAAGAGGCGGTGAGAGACACCACCGTCCTGTTCACCGAGGAAGAGAAGCTGCTGAGGGAGGCAAGCTTCCATATCGTAGCGGTGCCGACACCGGTAAATTCTGACCACACGCCGAATCTTACACCGCTGGAGTCAGCCAGCCGTATTGTGGGAAGAAATCTGACTCCTGGGTCCATTGTTGTGTATGAATCTACGGTGTATCCCGGAGTGACGCAGGAAATCTGTGTACCGCTTTTGGAGAAGGCTTCCGGCTTGCTTTGCGGGAGGGATTTCAAGGTGGGTTATTCTCCTGAGAGAATTAATCCCAGCGACAGGGGGCACCGGCTGGAGAATATAGTGAAGGTGGTATCAGGAATGGACGAAGAGTCGCTGGATATCATCGCCAGGGTATATGAGCTGATCGTAGAGGCAGGAATTTACCGCGCTCCGGATATCAAAACAGCGGAAGCAGCAAAGGTCATCGAAAATTCCCAGAGGGATATTAATATTGCATTTATGAATGAGCTGTCCATCATCTTCCATAGACTGGGGCTGGATACCAGGGAGGTTCTTAAAGCAGCAAAAACAAAATGGAATTTTCTATCCTTTTCTCCCGGTCTGGTCGGCGGGCATTGTATCGGCGTCGATCCCTATTATCTGACCTATCGGGCGGAACAGATTGGATACCATTCGCAGGTAATCTTGTCAGGAAGAAGAATCAACGATGATATGGGGAAATATATTGCGGAGCACCTGGTTAAAAGAATGGCATCGGTAGGAATATCTCTGATCCAGGCCAAGGTTGCAATTCTGGGGATGACCTTCAAGGAAAACTGCCCGGATACCCGGAATACCAGAGTGATTGATATCATAAAGGAACTGAAGGAATACGGGATTACGCCCATTGTCGCGGATCCCCAGGCCGATGCAGAGATGACCCAAAAAG
>JAEZFH010000311.1 GCA_023437885.1 Bacillota bacterium
ATATTGTGGTGATTACCAATGGTACCGCTGCAATAAGTTAGATAGGTATGCCGCTTAAGCGGCAGATTCAAATATTGTGCTGGTGCCCAATTTCACGGTGCTTCGGCGAAACGGAGGATGATTATGGCAAGAATTCTGATTGTGGATGATTCAAGAACATCTCGAAAAATCTTAAGGGCTATCTTAGAAGAGCACGGACATGAGATTATTGCTGAAGCGGTCAACGGAGAGGACGGGCTGGCAAAATATATCGAGGTCCGGCCCGAGCTTACCACGATGGATATTACCATGCCGGTGATGGACGGGTTGGAGGCTTTACAGAAAATACGGGAGCAGGACCGTTCAGCTAAGATAATTATGGTTACGGCTGCCGGCCAGAAAAGCAAGATGGTGGATGCAATAAAATACGGTGCTGTCGAGTTTCTCGCGAAACCCTATGAGGCAGAGCAAATCGTAGAAATAATTGATAAAGTCCTGGCATCGGTTGAAAGACAATAGAGGAAGCGGTACATTCATAGAAAGGTCTGCTCAACCTAATTTATGACCGGAGATATGATATAAGGGCTTGTTGTACCCTTACCACTTGTAGTAAGGATTGCAACAAGCCCTTTATTCTGTACACTCCGATGGATTACAGCCATACTCGATGTTTCGCAAAGCCTGCTTACATCTGAACCGGCATGATGATTGCTGCGGCAATATATGCGATAAGGCCTATTCCTGCGGTCAAGCTGAATACCACCCATAATAACCTGACAATGGTAGGATCGAGATTAATATATTCTGCGACTCCTCCGCATACTCCACAAATCATTTTATTGCTGTTGGACCTGCATAATCTTTTCTGCTCCATAAAACAACCTCCTTCTTTACTTTTATCATACCTTGTTTTCAATTAAAATCAACAGAAATATTTCCAATTTCACAATTTAAAGAAAATTTGTTCTCTGCCTCATTCTGGTTGATTACCTTACTTAAGATGTTATGATAGCTATTATTGTCGATCACTACATTTCCTATACTTGCACTTACCTCATAGGAATAATCCTCCTTATCGCCCTCAAGCTGTAAATCGACATTGCCGACATTACATACGATCTTACTGTCTCCAGTTATTCTTCCATAAACCACGATATCTCCGACTCCGCAATCAACAGTAACATTTTTTGCAATCACCTGGTCAAGCTTCATCTGTCCGGCGCCAACAGTATAACCGGATTCCTCCGCTATCTCCAGCTGATTGATGGTCAGCCGGCCGGCAGATACATTAAAATCTCCCGTATTTGCACGGATTACATCCGCCTTTACATCACCGGCACTCATATTCAGCGAAATATCTTCTGCAACAAAGCCCTCCGGAACAGTTATGGTTATCCTCGGTGTCAGGCTCTCCCTCCAATTGAAGAAATTGCCTGCGGAAATATGAAAGCCAAATACATCAATATACCGGTCCGCATCCTCCCGGATAATCCAGGTTCCGTCGCTGACATAGGATTCCATACTCTCCCTTGGCAGCCGGTCCGCATCAATGGAAAAGGTATCCCCTTCGATTATTGTGACACTGCCATACTCTATCTCAACATCCAATGATTTCACATCTTCATAGCTCTCCGCAAAAGAATAGGTGGGGATATCCCGAATGGACGCTCCGGATGCAGCGGCGATCACTAGAATTGCAGTTCCGATACCGATTGCAACAAAAGCTATACCAAGCCAAACCTTAGTAAATGTCCTCATGCCATCACGCTCCTATTCTTAAAAGGCATTCTGCAAAGATTTACAAAGCCCTTAATAATTGCCGGCAGCACCGTTCTGCATAAGCCGACACACGCCATGGTCAGCAGCATGCCGATTCCGAATACGATAAGGCCTCCTCCGACGAAAACAAAACCAATCAGCGGCATGCTCATCTGAATTAAACCGGCAACTACCAGGGCGACTCCGGCACAGATGAGCCCGATTCCAGCCGCGCCAAAACCGAAGATCAAACCAATCACAGCCGCTACTATACCGATTGTAACACCAAGGATGGTACAGACCAGAGGAATTCCCACCGGTATTGCAAAGATACATAGTAGAATTATTAAGGCTATATTCGTATTTTTGCTGCGTGTATCCTGTCTGCTCTGATCGCCTGAAGAATATCCTCCCTGGTTCGCATTCCCGCTGTTTCCGTTATTTCCGTTATTTCCGCTATGTTCGCCATTCCCGTTATTCCAGCTTCTGTACCGGGTATCCCTCGTTCCCTCTGCTTGTTCTCGGCTGCCTGAGCTGTCGGATGCAGCTTGACCGGCACCAACGAGTTCGTACTGCTTCTCCCGGTGCAGGTCCTCCTGATAACCCTTCTCTGTGAAATATCCTTTGGCACCACGTTCTCCGGCATTCAGGTTAAGATCGGCTTTTATGATGTCGGCTACCTGTTTTGGTGAGCCTAACTCTGCGATAATTTCAGCCTCATGATCTTCCCCTGCATCTTCAAAATAGCCATTATAATATTTGAGTGCTTCCTCTCTTTCTTCCAAAGGGATATCCAACAATAAGCTTTCGAGTTCTTTCATGAATTCTAGCTTTGTCATCTATTTCACTCCTTCAAATATAATATTGATTTTCTTATAATAAGACTCCCACTCGTCTTTATATAACTTAAGCTGAACCATTCCCTTGTCAGTAATTTTATAATACCTTCGATTCCTTCCTGCAAACTCCTGGTCATAAACTTCCAGGCAGTCCTCCTTCTGAAGTCTTCTCAACACAGGATACAGGGTCGATTCGGATACCTCGATTGCCTGCCTTACATCCTGTGTAATTTTGTACCCATAGGTTCCCTCCGGTTCCTGTGTAATAGCTGCAAGTACAATCGCATCGAGAAGCGCTGAACCGGTATTAAATACCATAGTCTCAACTCCTTTCAAAATATTCCAACGAACTAATACATAAAATAATATTATTTATTTAGCAATACTATACATCGTATAATATTATATGTCAATATCCAATTTTAAGTTTTTATATTTTATTCTTTAGAGAAAATCTTTTGATACTAATCAGGATCTTCATATTAATATAACGCAGGAAACACCAGAACTTCTTCATTTTTTTCGTAATCCTGTGCAAGAATTTTTCCGCCGGGCCTCCTCCGCAAATACTATAAAAAATACTGAAACTATCATTGATATCCGGGTTACCGTGTATTATAATAAATCTATACTAATTCCATATGATTAGTATAGATACTGGCACATTTTTAATATAATACAAAAAGGATGGGTCTCATAGAAATGGAAGAACGATTAATTCAGAAATATGAAGCTTTGAAAGAATATTTAAGAAAACAGGAAAGTGCTGCGGTAGCCTTCTCCGGAGGCGTTGATTCCACCTTCCTTCTGAAGGCGGCGCAGGAGGCTCTTGGTGACAAGGTCATTGCAGTTACGGCAAGATCCTTAAGCTTTCCCCAGCGGGAGCTCCGGGAAGCCACTGGCTTTGCCCGGCTGCATCAGATCAGGCATATCATTATTGTTTCCGAGGAGCTTGATATTGACGGCTTCAGTAATAACCCCAAAAACCGCTGCTATATCTGCAAAAGTGAGTTATTTACCAAGATAAAGGAGGTTGCGGACCAATATGGACTGAACGCCGTACTGGAGGCCTCCAACAGTGACGATAACCACGACTACCGCCCGGGACTAATCGCGGTTAAGGAGCTGGGAATCCTCAGTCCGCTTCGGGAAACAGGTTTTACCAAAGAAGATATCCGGCTGGTGTCCAAAGAGCTGGAGCTTCCCACCTGGAATAAACCCTCCTTTGCCTGGCTGTCCTCAAGGTTCCCTTACGGTGAGAGCATTACTCCGGAGCGTCTGAAAATGATCGACCTGGCGGAGCAATACCTGGTGGATCTGGGTATCTGGCAGGTCAGAGTCCGTTTCCATAACAACCTGGCCAGAATTGAGGTGGATGAGGCAGGCTTCTCCATATTAATGAAGCCTCAGACAAGAGATCAGGTATACAAAGAATTCCGAAAAATAGGCTTCACCTATGTATCTCTGGATCTCAAAGAATACCGTACCGGCAGCATGAATGAAACTTTGACACCGCAGGAGCTGGAGTTAGGGAAAAAGAATTGATACCGTATCCCTTCCTGCTCCAAGAATAGCATGCTAAGCCACGGACATTTCAATCTTTTTTGGCGTTGTCCAGGAAAGCTTGACCCATCTGTCTAATAAAGCTGCGGCTGTGTATCCGGGAAAGTTGCGGCTGTGTATCTAGGAAAGCGGCGACCATCCATATTTTAAAACACATTTTGTTCTGAAATACGGATGTTCGCCGCTTATTTTTCTTCTATGCTCTTACTCTCTCGGCAGATACACCCGGAATATGCTTCCCTTCCCTAACTCACTTTCTGCAGTCACTCTGCCGCCGTGGGCTTGTACGATGGATTGCACAATCGTCAGTCCGATGCCGGCTCCTCCGGTCATGCGGTTACGGGATTTATCCGCCCTGTAAAACCGTTCAAAGATATAGGGCAGCTCCTCCTTCGGAATGCCAATTCCGTCATCGGTAATTGAAAACCCTGCCATATCCTTCTGCTCAAACAGATCAAAGGTAATATTGCAGCCCTCCCCGGAATACTTAATCGCATTGCCAAGAAGATTCACTACCACCTGCTTTATACGGTTGTGATCCGCAATTAATTCCATATGCGGCCCCCGTATATTGATCTGAAGATTTCTACCCGCAATGTCTGCTTCAAAGGAAGCTACCGTCTGCTCTATCATTGCTTTCAGATCCATTTTCTGTTTATCCAGTCTCAGGTTATCCTTTTCCAGTCTGGCAAGGCTCTCCAGATCACCCACCAGTTTCCCGATACGCACCACCTCGTCATAGCAGCTTTGAAGCCGCTCGGGAGATGCCTCCCACAGACCTTCCGTCATTGCCTCCAAATAGGATTGCAGTATTGTAATCGGAGTACGCAGTTCATGGGCCACATCCTCCGTTAACTGCTTGCGGAGCTTTTCCAGGGTCTCCAGGGATTCCGCCAGATGGTTGATGGACGATATCAGCAGATGCAGCTCCCTGGTGTCACTCTTCTCCTCCAGGCGGACTTCATACTTGCCACCTGCAATCTGCTTCGCGGCCTCAACGGTCTTGAGAATCGGATGGCTGATGCGCTTTGCCAGCAGGTGTCCCACCAAAAGAGATATGATGAGAGAGATCACTCCCACACTGATCAATATGATATTAAGGGAGTGCAGGAATTTGAACTCATTTTCATTCAGGAAAAAGGGACCGAAGTAGCTGATGCTCACGCTTCCTACTGTCTTGCCGCTCTGCTCCAGCTCATAAGTCACAGAAGTAAATTCCCCGTCCAACTGCGGGTACTCTATCCTCATACGGTCCGAAATTTCATCCATAATCTGATTACAAAGCCTCATATCATGAGCCTGGGCATCCCAAAGAATTTCTCCCTGCTTATCATATACCTTGATGATATAGCCCTCATACAACGAAAACATGCCAATGGCATGGACATAGTCCATATTCCATTGGCTGGTGAAGGCAGAATACTGCTGGCTGATGCTTGAGGTTATAATGTGAGTTTTCAGCTCCTGCTGCCTGCCGATATAGTCGGTGAACTGCCGGTTGATCAATACATTTGCCAGAATACTGATAATTCCGATCGTAAGCAGAACGATGACCAGAATCGCAGCAGATACATTGGATTTTAAGCTGCGTTTCATACTAACCTCCATTTTCCGCTTCAGCGGCAGGCACAGATTGAACAAAAAGCGCGCTGTAAGCTTCCCGCTGATTGTATAATTCTTTTCCTTTCAATCTACTCACCTCCAAACCGGTATCCCACTCCATGAATGGTTTTTACATAGCAGGGATTCTTCGGGTCCGCCTCGATTTTTTGTCTCAGATTCTTGATATGACTGTCGATCGTCCGGTCAAAGCCCTCAAACTCCTCTCCAAAAGCAGAAGCAATCAATTCCTCCCTGGTAAAAACCTTATTGGGATGCCTGGCCAAAGTGATCAGCAGCTTATATTCATTCGGCGTCAGCTTAACCTCATTTCCTGCCTTGGTGATAC
Source organism: Bacillota bacterium (assembly GCA_023437885.1). Lineage (GTDB taxonomy): Bacteria > Bacillota > Clostridia > Lachnospirales > Lachnospiraceae > Mobilitalea. The sequence continues at coordinate 6,088 of JAEZFH010000311.1, forward strand.
AGTGGCTGGTATAGTCAATTATCAGGTCTTCATTATGAAAGGATTTTTTGGAATACATTCCAGAGAGATCCTCCGCAGACCTTCTCAGCACCGCTTCTATTCTGGCGTACAAAGCCTTGAGACTGAAGGGCTTTGTAATATAATCATCCGCTCCGATCCCCAGTCCCTGCAATAAATCCGCCTCATCGGATTTGGCGGTAAGCATAATCACCGGCACCTTACTCTTCCTTCGCAGGGTACGGCACACCTCTTCTCCCGAAACCAGCGGAAGCATCAAATCAAGTAATACCAGCCCGATGCTCTCCCGTTCAAAGATCTCCAATGCAGCTTGGCCGTCCCGGGCGGCAAGGACAGTAAAGCCCTTGCTTTCCAGAAAGGACTTTACTACCTCCAGAATCTTTTCTTCATCCTCTACTACTAATATCTGCTTTACTATGTGATTCATTGATTATTAGCTCTCCACATCGAAAGGTTTTAAGAATTTATCTACCTGTACTTTTTTCCCGCTCTCATCCATGGTTTCAACCTTGGCATATACCCAGGTTTCCAGGGCGTCGGGGTTCACTCCCGCATCAAGAAACGGCTGAGGGTTTAATACAAAAACAATATCCTTATCATTGGTTTTCATATCCTTGGCCCATTCAAACATATTTCCGTTTCCCAGCTTTATTCCGAAATGATCCAATGAGGTATGGTAGGTAATATTATCACGGTAATGCTTCACAAGCTTCTTATAAGAATCAATCGGCGATGCTTCACCGACATAAGTAAGATTTTCATCTCCCAGATCCGTACCAATAATGATTTTATTGCCTGAAACCATCTCTGCCGGAAGCTTGGTCATATCCAGCCCGGCATCAATAAAGGGCTGGGCATCCAGCTCAAGCATTGCATCGGTAGAGGTTTTGCTAAAATCCCTGCTCCACAGAAAACGGGCTTCACCGTCCGGAGCCTGTAAGGACCATCCCCCGAAGCTGTCATCTGCCGCCACCTTGGCCTGCATTGCCCTCAGTACTTCCTCAAAGGAAGCCTTAGACCCATCACCGATTACATCCAGCTTACCACAAGCGGTGAGTCCTAACAAGGTCGCTGTCAGAAATACTATAAATATGAGTTTTTTCTTCATACCAGCCTACTCCTCCTTTTTATTTATATGCTTTAAATCCTTTTAAGCGAAGAGCATTGGATACTACGGATACCGAGCTGAAGGCCATCGCTGCCGCTGCAAAGATCGGATTCAGCAGCGGACCGCCGAACAGATGGAGAATACCAGCTGCGATCGGTATTCCTGCCACATTATAACCGAAGGCCCAGAACAGATTCTGCTTGATATTCCTTATGGTGCTCTTGCTCAGATGAATGGCTGTCGGCACATCCATCAGATCACTCTTCATCAGAACGATATCGGCGGATTCCATAGCCACATCGGTACCTGATCCGATTGCAATTCCGATATCGGCCTGTACCAGGGCAGGGGCATCATTAATTCCGTCCCCGACCATACAGACCTTCTTGCCTTCTGCCTGCAGCTTCTTCACCTCATTGGATTTATCCTGGGGAAGAACCTCGGCAAGTACCCGGTCAATGCCTACCTGCTTTGCAATTGCCTCGGCGGTTTTACGGTTATCACCGGTGATCATCGCCACTTCAATCCCCATGTCCTGAAGCTTTTTAATTGCTTTGGCACTGCTTTCCTTCACAACATCCGCCACAGCGATAATTCCGGCCAGACTGCCATTGACTGCGACATACATCGGTGTCTTGCCCTCCTGCGCCAAACGGTCCGATTTGTCCTTCAGCTCCTCCAGGGAAATATTCTCCCGGTCCATCAGCTTCTTATTGCCAATGAACACCTTGGATTGCTCTATCAACACCTTAATCCCATGTCCGGGGATTGCTTCAAAAGCATCCATCGCCAGCAGCTCCAGCTTCTCCTTCTGCGCTCCTCTTACGATTGCTTCTCCCAGGGGATGCTCCGAGCCCTTCTCGCCTGAGGCGGTAATTTGCAGAAGTCTGTTCCTTTCCATGCCTTTTGCCGGAATAATATCCGTAACCTCCGGCTTTCCTTCGGTGATCGTACCGGTTTTATCAAAAACGATGGTGGTAATCTTATGGGCGGTCTCCAGGGCTTCCCCGCCCTTGATCAGAATACCGTTCTCCGCACCCTTTCCGGTACCGACCATGATTGCCGTGGGGGTCGCAAGACCAAGAGCACAGGGACATGCAATGACAAGAACCGAAATAAATATGGATAAGGAAAAGGCCAGGGACTGCCCTGTTAAAAACCATGCCAGAAAGGCAATCACTGCAATCGTACAAACCACAGGTACAAAGTAGCTGGATACAATATCCGCCATCTGGGCAATCGGAGCCTTCGAGCCCTGGGCATCCTCCACCAGCTTGATGATCTGGGCAAGTGCCGTATCCGCTCCCACCTTGGTGGCCTTGAACCGGATCATACCGTTTTTATTAATGCTGGCGGCATATACCTTATCTCCCGCCTTCTTATCCACCGGCATACTTTCTCCGGTCAGCATGGATTCATCGATGCTGGTGCTTCCTTCAAGAACAATACCGTCTACCGGGATTTTCTCGCCCGGTCTTACCATAACAATGTCACCAATTTCCACATCTTCGATGGGACGCTCTATCTCTTTGCCATCCTCAATTACCGTTGCCGTCTTGGGAGCGAGACCCATGAGCTTTTTTATCGCCTCCGAGGTCTTTCCCTTAGATACCGCCTCCTGGGATTTT
>JAEZFH010000177.1 GCA_023437885.1 Bacillota bacterium
GGAAAAATAGAAATTGTCAATGCACAGGCGCAGTGGCTGACCGGCTGGACTCAGGAGGAGGCTTATGGCAGATCCTTTGAGGAGGTATTCCATATTATTCATGAATATACAAGAAGACCCTGCGAAAGTCCGATCCATAAGGTGTTGGCGACCGGCAGAATCTGCGAATTAGAGGATTATACCATTCTGGTAACCAAAGGAGGAAGAGAGCTTCCCATCGAGGACAGTGCGGCTCCGATCCGCGATGACCATGGAAATGTAAGCGGGGCTGTTTTAATCTTCCGCGATTTTACCGAGAAGAAGGAGAAGCAGGAGAGAATTGAGTTCTTAAGCTTCCATGATCAGCTGACAGGAGTATATAACCGGCGCTATATGGAGGAGCAGCTTCTGAAGGTGGATACTCCGGATAATTATCCGTTATCCGTCGTCATGCTGGATGTCAATGGTCTGAAATTAATCAATGATGCCTTTGGACATGTCATGGGAGACCGGGTTTTGAAGAAGGCTACACAGATTATTCAGGAGTTATGCCGGCCGAGGGACATCATTGCGCGTTATGGCGGAGATGAGTTTGTAATTCTGATGCCGACGACGAGTTATGGGGAGGCAGACATCCTGCTGCAGCGCATGACGGAACGCTTTCAGAAGGAGAGTGTGGGTAATGTAAGAATGTCCATCTCCAGCGGCTGCAGTACCAAACTGGAAGAAACGGAGGCCATCGGGAATATCTTTAAGATGGCGGAAGACCATATGTACCGGCGTAAGCTTTCCGAGAGCAAAAGCATGCGGTATAAGACCGTGGAGATTATTTTAAGGACACTTCATGAGAAAAGTGAGCGGGAGAAGCTTCATTCCGAAGGAGTAAAGAAGATTAGTGAAGCGATTGGAGCAGCGATGGGCTTTAGCCTGGAAGATATCCGGGAGCTGGGAATAGCAGGACTGATGCACGATATCGGGAAGATAGCCATTGATTTACGTATTCTTGATAAGACGGGCATGCTGGATACCTCCGAACGAATTGAGATTGAACGTCATCCGGAACTGGGATATCAGATCCTGCGGTCAATCACTGATTTCGCAAAGCTGGCGGAATATGTTCTGGCGCACCATGAGAGGTGGGACGGGACCGGATATCCAAGAAAACTGAAGGGAGAAGAAATCCCTCTGGAAGCGCGTATTATCTCAATAGCGGATGCATATCATGCAATGATCAGCGACCGGACTTACCGCAAAGCCCTGAGCAAACAGCAGGCAGTAAAGGAAATAGAGCGCAATGCAGGGACCCAGTTTGATCCCGTACTGGCATCCCTGTTTGTTGAAAAGGTGGCAGATAAGCTATAAATTAATAATCCTGTCCGGAGACGCAGCAACAGTGGCAATCCGGACAGGATTTTTGGCATAAGACCAGGCGCTTGCCGCAGGAAAGGGCATTACTTTCATGAGTCTTGATGCACGAACGTATGTATGGTAGAATGAGAAGAAGAGAAAAGACGTGATAAAGTAAAAGACAGGATATGATCAGGAGGCACCGGAATGGATTTACTAGAGGGATTAAATGAAGAACAAAGACAGGCAGTCACAGCAACCGAAGGATATGTGAGAGTGATTGCCGGAGCCGGGTCCGGGAAGACGAGGGCGCTTACCCACAGGTTTGCATATTTGGTGAATGAGCTTGGAATATCAACCTCGAATATTCTCTGCGCCACCTTTACCAATAAAGCCGCAAATGAGATGAAACGCCGGATCCGCAATATGATCGGCGATAATGATACCGGGTTTATCAGCACCTTTCATGGCTTCTGTGTTCAGGTTTTGAAGGAGGAGATCCATGTGCTGCATTATCCAAAGAACTTTATTATCCTAGATACGGAGGATGTGAATTCCATTCTGCATATCATCTTCGAGGATATGGGACTAAATTCGAAGAATTATACCTTTCCCACACTCATAGATAAATTCGCCGACCGGAAGAACAGGGAGCCGTATCTTGAGGAAATTATGGCTACAGACCATGAACTGCTGAAGGATAAATTTCTGCAGGCGGGGAAACAGGAGGACGCCTTATTCTACCGGTATCTGTATGAGCAGAAAAAAATTTTTGCTCTGGATTTTGAGGATTTGATCAATTTTGTCCTCTACATATTTGAACAGCATGAGGATATCCGCAGAAAATGGCAGCAGCGCCTGGAATATATTATGGTTGATGAGTTCCAGGATGTGAGCATAAGGCAGTACCGGCTGGCGGGAATTCTCAGTGATTACCATCATAATCTGTTCATTGTCGGCGATCCGGATCAAACGATATATTCCTGGCGAGGGGCCGGTGTAGAATATATTCTGAATTTTGATCAGGAATATCCAGGTGTAAAAACAATCATTATGGATAAGAACTACCGCTCAACTCCGAATATCATCCGGGTCTCCAATTCGCTGATCGCAAAAAATAAAAAGAGGATGGATAAGAAGCTGATTGCTGTGAATCAATCAGATATTCCGGTGCTCTATCACCATTCGAAGACAACGGCCCAGGAGGCTGACTGGATTGCAGAGCAGATTATACTGCTCAAAGAAAGCGGCAAAAAATTGAGAGATATTGCGATATTATACCGGTCGCATTTTCTCTCCAGAAGCTTTGAAGAGGTATTCATTAAGCAGAGCATTCCTTATACCATTTACAGCGGGATAGAATTCTACAAGCGGAAGGAGATTAAGGATGTATTATGCTATCTGCGGATGCTGGTTAATTCGGATGACATCTCCTTCCTTAGGGTGGTGAATCTGCCAAAGCGCAATATCGGGGAGCGGCGGATGGCATTTTTGAAGAATTATGCCAATGAGCATAACTGTACCCTCTATCAGGCACTGCAGCAGAATATGAATGAGGAGCTGATCGTGAAGACTCAGGCAAAGGCATTTGTTGCGCTGGTGGAGAAGTATAAGCTGCTCTATGAGCATAGGAAGCTGTCCGAGCTGTTGGCGAGTGTATTAAATGAAAGCGGATATGAGGCCTTGTTAAGAACCAATGGGGAGCAGGAACGTCTGGATAACCTGGCGGAGCTGAAGCAATCCATCTTTGAATATGAGCGGGATGCGGGTGAGGAGTGCTCCCTGCCCGATTATTTGGACCGGATCGCATTGTATACCAATCTGGATCAGACGGAGAAAGCCGATGCAGTTCAGATGATGACCATACATAGTGCCAAGGGGTTGGAGTTTCCCTATGTATTTGTCTGCGGAATGAATGAGGGAATATTCCCGAGTAAGCATGTGGATACGCCGGATAAGATGGAGGAAGAGCGAAGGCTTGCCTATGTTGCCTATACCAGAGCAGAACGGGCACTCTTTCTGAGCGATGCCGAGGGCGTGAATTATGACGGCTCCTTTCGCTATCCGTCCCGTTTTATATTCAATGTGGAAAAAGCCTATTTAAGTTATACCGTAGAGCTTGAGGAGCGGCTGCTTGGGGATGCCGGTTTCTATATCGAGCAGAATGAACGGAAGCTGGCAGGAAGTACATTGCGGCATCCGGCCGGGACCAGGATACGGCACAGTGTGTTTGGAACGGGATTGATCGTGGCTTTGAATGAGGAGGATTCCTGCTATCTTATCCAATTCGACGCCATGGAGACGACCAGGAGCATCAGCTTTAAGATCAGGCTGGAAGCGATAGAGAATATGGATGAGAGTAGAGGGGAAAGCTTATGAGAAAACGATGGAAAGATTATAGCTCCTGCTTTAGAAAAAGGATGCTTCTCTTAGGGGTTGCACTCCTTACGCTGGTCCTTGCGGCGCCGGAAATTACTGCGGCCGCCGATACAAAAGAGCAGACAAAGACATTAACCATATTGTTTACTCATGATTTACATGATAATCTGCTGCCTTTCCAGTCAGTCAGCGATGGCAGAATTTCAAAATATGGGGGGTATGCAAGACTTAAAACAGCAATTGATGCACAGCGGGAAATTGACCCGGAGGCGGTACTGGTGGATGCTGGAGATTTCTCCATGGGAACGCCCTTCCAGACCATATTTGAAACGGATTCTCCCGGACTCCTTCTGTTGGGTGCTATGGGCTATGATGCTACGACCTTCGGGAATCACGAATTTGATTACCGGCCTGCCGGCTTGACTGCAAGCTTGGCTACAGCCGCAGGGAGTGGAAAGAACCATCCTTCCATCGTCCAATCCAATCTCGCCTTTCCCTTAGACGAAGCCGGTAATATGACCGAAACCCTGATGCAGCTTAAGAGTGCCATGGAGGAATATGGGGTATATGACTATACCGTAATAGAACGGAATGGGTTCAGAATTGGGGTATTCGGTGTTATGGGAGAGGAATCGGCTTCCATGGCACCAATGAGCGAAGTGACCTTTACGGATCAGGTTGAACAGGCAAAGAGAGTAGTTAAGGTATTGAAGGAAAAGGAAAAGGTGGATTTTATCCTGTGCCTTTCCCATTCCGGTACGAAGGCAGATCCCAAGGAGTCAGAGGATGAAATTTTGGCCAGGGAGGTCCCTGAAATCAATCTGATTGTCAGTGCCCATACCCATACGATCCTGAAGCAACCGATTGCGGTGAAGAATACGGTGATCGCCAGTGCCGGAAGCTATGGAAAATATCTGGGCTGTGTCAAGATGGCCCAGAATACGGCGGGTGCCTGGGAGGTTGTACAATATGAGCTGCTTCCCATTGAGCAAAGTCTGGCTGAGGATGAAGAGATAGCAGAGCTGGTCGTAGGATATAAGAAGAGTGTACAGACGAATTATTTTGATGCTTTTGGCCTGGAGTATGATGAGGTAGTGGCTGCTTCGTCAATTCAATTCCAGACTCCGGAGGAGCTGTCCATACTTCACGGGGAAGCAACAATCGGTAATCTGATCAGTGACGCATACATATATTCCGTGAAAAAAGCAGAGGGCGAGGCATATACTCCTGTGGATGCGGCCATCGTACCCTGCGGGACCATAAGGGATACGATTTTCAAGGGTGAGGTTACGGCAGCCAATGCCTTTAGCATCAGTTCTCTGGGAATTGGAGCGGACAAAAAACCGGGGTATCCCCTGATCAGTGTCTATTTAACCGGGAAGGAGCTTAAGACTGCCTGCGAGGTGGATGCATCCATTACACCGCTGATGTCGGAGGCCCAATTATTTATGTCCGGCATAAGGTTTACTTTTAATTCCAACCGGCTTATCTTCAACAAGGTTACTCAGGCTGAGCTGGTGAAGGAAGACCGGACTGCGGAAGAAATTGATGACGAAAAGCTGTACCGTGTGGTATGCAATCTTTATTCCGCACAAATGCTCTCCATCGTCGGTGATAAATCCTATGGCCTGATGTCCATTATTCCCAAGGACCAGCAGGGAAATGCCATCACTGATTTTGAGAAACAGATTATCTATGATACCTCAGGAGGAGAAAAGAACGAGCTGAAGGAATGGTATGCCGTGGTGCAGTACCTGCAGTCCTTTGATGCGGAGAGCGGAGTGGCACAGATACCGGCGTATTATGGGGCCACCCAGGGAAGAAAGGTAATTGATCCTAGCAGCAATATCATTGCGGTATTAGGAAACCCCAACCGGATCGGCATCGCGGTATACGGTATTGTGGTATTTCTGGCTGTGCTAATCTTTTTGATTATAAGAAGAATTACCAGAAGAAACAGAAGGAGAAAAAAAAGAAGAGGCTCCAGGCATACCCGGAGCAGCAAGGGAACACGAAGAAAAACAAGGCGTACCTCTTAAATCCGGTGGAAGGATTGGCACGCCGCCAAATAGCGTATGATTAGGTGAGACATCATGAACAAATATAAAATATTATTTATCAGCGCAATGCTGATCTTCGGAAGCATTGGTCTGATATCCAGAAACATAGCATTATCCTCCGGGCAAATTGCGTTAATCCGCGGAGGAATCGGAAGTATATTTTTATTGCTGGCCGGCAGAGTTCTGAAGGAAAAGTTGTCCTGGAAGGCAATCAAGCCAAATCTTTTGCTCCTGGTTTTGTCGGGGGCAGGCATCGGATTTAACTGGATACTGATGTTTCAGGCCTACCGATATACTTCTATCGCCAATGCAACCTTAAGCTATTATTTAGCTCCGGTATTTGTTGTACTGTTATCACCGTTATTGCTTAAAGAACGGCTAACGGCAGTAAAAACCGGCTGTATTCTCGGAGCACTGTGCGGAATGTTTCTTATTATGGGAGCCGGAACCGGAGAAGGAAGCAACCACGCAGCCGGGATCGGGTATGGAATAGGAGCGGCTGTCTTATATGCCGGAGTAATAATTCTAAACAAATTTGTAAAGGGCTTGTCCGGATTAATAACAACTCTTATTCAGATCAGCTCCGCAACCCTGATTTTATTTCTTTATCTGTTAATTACGGGGGAGGTACGGGTGTCTGGGATTGATCTCAGATCCGCAGTGCTTTTGCTGATTCTGGGGTTATTTCATACCGGTCTTGCTTTTCTGATGTATTTTACCGGGATGAAGAAGCTGAAGGGGCAGACGGCAGCGGTACTGAGCTATATTGATCCAATCTCGGCAATACTTATGTCAGGAATATTTTTGGGCGAGGGGCTTACCTTATCACAGATCCTTGGAGGAATCCTGATCCTGGGAGCAACCCTTCTGAGTGAAGCAGCCGACCGAAAGCAGATGGTATTTCAGGAGAAGTAGGTTCGTAGCGGAGCAATTCGAAAATATGTCACAAAAGTGGTTGAGAATTATTTATCATTTAAGAGATATTTACTATTTGATTTTGTAAAATCTTATTGTATAATATATATCGATAATAGGAATTATTATTGATATATATTTAAAAAAATGGATAAAGAGATCGGAAGCATCTCATGAGTAATTAAATTTGAAGGATAAAGGAGCGGATTGGTTTGAAAGTAGTAGTAATTGGATGTACCCATGCAGGAACAGCAGCAGTAAAGACGATATTAAGAGAACATCCGGAAGCGGAGGTAACCGTATTTGAACGTAATGATAATGTATCCTTCCTCTCCTGCGGCATCGCATTGTATGTCGGAGGTGTGGTAAAGGATGCGGCCGGATTGTTCTATTCCAGCCCTGACGAGTTAAGCCGGCTGGGCGCAGTTATTAAAATCAGACATAATGTCAAAAATATTGATACTCAGGCCAAGAAGGTGGTTGCCGAAAATCTTGCCACTGGGGAAGTAATCGAAGTATCCTATGATAAGCTGGTGAATACAACCGGATCCTGGCCGATTATCCCGCCCATTCCCGGAATTGACAGCAAGAACATTCTGCTATGTAAGAATTATGAGCAGGCGAATGTGATCATCGATAAGGTTAAGGAGGCAAGACAGGTAGTAATCGTCGGAGGCGGTTATATCGGTATTGAATTAGTGGAAGCCTTCCATCAGTCTGGCAAGGAGGTCACGCTGATCGATGGCTTGGACCGTATCCTGAATAAGTATCTGGATAAGGAATTCACGGACATCCTGGAAAATGACCTGACAGAACGGGGAATTGGCCTTGCGCTTAATCAGGCAGTGGAGCGGTTTGCAGCCAATGAACGGGGAGAGGTAGCCTCCGTCATCACCGCCAAGGGAGAATATCCGGCTGATTTGGTAATTCTGTGCGTGGGCTTTCGACCGAACAACGAACTGTTGAAGGGAAAGCTGGACATGCTGCCGGGAGGAGCAATCATTGTAGATGAGTATATGAGAAGCAGTGATCCGGATATATTTGCTGCCGGCGACAGCTGTGCAGTTCATTATAATCCCAACGGAGGCCAGGCTTATATTCCACTGGCAACCAATGCGGTCCGAATGGGAATGCTGATCGGAAAAAATATTGGTGGGCCGAAGGTGCGGTACCGTGGAACTCAATCAACCTCGGGACTTCATCTGTTCGGCTACAATATCGGCTCCACCGGTGTGACGGCAAGCAGTGCGGGGCTATTC
>JAEZFH010000357.1 GCA_023437885.1 Bacillota bacterium
GCATTATTGAGACCGACATGACAGAGCAGCTGTCTGACCGGATCAAGGAAGCAACGAAAGCAAATATTCCGCTGAAGCGTTATGGTGTTGCCGGAGAAGTAGCAGGAGCAGTCAGCTTTCTGGCATCCGAGGCGGCAAATTATATTACCGGTCAGGTGCTTCAGGTGGACGGAGGACTTGTGATGTAGTACCGGGGCAGTATTTCAGGGAGTAAGAGGCCTGGTAATGTAGTTCCATGAAAGAGCTTCCGGCGGATTAAGCAGGAACGAGAGTGATTTTGGAATGGCATGGGATGCCATATGGAGGAAGATATGAATCGCAGAGTCGTTGTAACAGGAATGGGTGCTATTACTCCCATTGGCAATAATGTCGAGGATTTTTTTCGGAATATACAGGATGGAATTTGCGGCATTGATTTTATCAATACCTTTGATACGGAAGGCTTCCAGGTGAAACTGGCAGCTCAGGTGAAGGATTTTGAACCAAAGAATTATATGGATGCCAAGGATGCGAGACGCATGGACCGCTTTTCTCAATTTGCGGTAGCTGCGGCAAAGGAAGCGATCGAGGATTCCGGGATTGATCTGGATTGCATTGATAAGGACCGTTTTGGGGTCATTGTCGGCTCCGGCATCGGAAGCATCGGCTTGATTGAGAAAGAGACGAAAACCTTGCAGGAGAAGGGACCTAAGCGTATCAACCCGCTGTTTATCCCTATGACAATCACCAATATGGCAGCAGGAAATCTGGCAATTCAATACGGTGCGAGAGGCACCTGTACCAATGTGGTGACTGCCTGTGCAACCGGCAGCCACAGCATCGGAGAGGCTTTTCGCAGTATAAAGCACGGCTATTCAGATATTATCCTGGCCGGAGGTACCGAAGGCGCCATCACCCCGTTAGGGGTAGCAGGCTTTTCCGCCTTGACCGCTCTTTCTAACAGCAAGGATCCCCTTAGGGCTTCGATTCCCTTTGATAAGGATAGGGACGGTTTTGTAATTGGAGAAGGAGCCGGTATTCTGCTGCTGGAGGAATATGAGCACGCGAAAAAACGCGGTGCGAAGATTTACGCAGAAGTAGCAGGCTATGGTTCCACCTGTGACGCCTACCATATCACTGCTCCGTCACCGGACGGGGAAGGCGGAGCCAGAGCGATGAAGCTGGCGATGGAGGAAGCGGAGATCACTCCCAAAGATGTTTCCTATATTAATGCTCATGGCACCAGCACCCCCACCAATGACCGGATCGAAACAGCGGCAATCAAGCTGGCGATGGGTGAGGATGCATACCGGATACCCGTAAGCTCTACCAAATCGATGATTGGGCACCTTCTTGGAGCAGCAGGAGCAGTGGAAGCGGTTATTTGTATTAAGGCGATGGAGAACAGCTTTATTCCTGCCACCGTCGGACTTAAGTCCCCGGACGAAGAATGTGATCTGGACTATGTACCCGGTACAGGACGAGGAGCCGAGCTTAACTTTACAATGTCTAATTCTCTGGGGTTTGGCGGACATAACGCAACTCTGGTATTTAAAAAGATAAATGAATAGCGGCAAAATGGCAGTGATAGTTGAATTATAAAAGCAATTGACAAAGTCAATTGAGGTTGAAACCCATATCATACCCAGAGGTTGAAACTCATATGATACCCAGATTGTAATTGACTTTGCATTGCCGGAATGGAGGATTGAAATGGACTATAAATCGATCATCAGCCTGATGAAGGAAATGAACCATACGGATTTAACAAGACTTGAAATAGAAGAGGAAGGAATTCGCATCTGTCTGGAAAAATCACCGAAAAGTACACAAGGGCAGACATGCGCCGAAACTTCCGGGATAGCCGGAGGTCCGCTGCTTTACCATACGTTTCCCGGAAGCCAGAGTTATTCCATGCCGATGAATGTTACTGCTCCGATGGCAGTTCCTGTACCGGTACAGACAGCCACGCTGCCGGCCGGCGGATCAATAAATATTGCAGATACCCAAGGAAGCGGTATGATACCATCGCAAACAGGGATGGAGACGGCAGAGGATGTAAATCATAAGAAGCAGGTGTCTCCCATGGTAGGTACCTTCTATGCTCAGTCCTCTCCGGATAAGCCGCCCTTCGTGAAAGCCGGTGACCGGGTGAAGAAGGGGCAGACTCTCTGCATCATTGAAGCAATGAAGCTGCTGAATGAAATAGAGAGTGAATATGACGGTGAAATTGTTGAGGTTCTGGTAAATAACGAAAATATGGTGGAATTCGGGCAGCCGCTGTTTGTGATTAAGGAATGACCAAGTATTCCTAAGGAATGATTAAAATATAAATTCCGATTCTTTTTGCCGCAAACTCTATAGATTACTTTATTTCTGAAAAAAGAATCGGAATGAATATTTTGGTGTTCCCAAGTAATTCCATATGAAGCTAGCAGGTTGTGAGAAAGGCATGGTTATTATTATGTTGAATATTGATGAGATACAAAAGATATTGCCCCATCGTCCGCCCTTCTTATTATTGGACCGTGTGGAGGAGCTGGAGCCTGGAAAACGCGCAGTGGGCAGAAAATGTGTTACAATGAATGAACCCTTTTTCCAGGGACATTTCCCAGGGAAGGCCGTTATGCCCGGCGTACTGATTCTGGAATCCCTGGCACAGGCCGGAGCCATATGCATGCTTACGGTAGAGGGCAATGAAGGCAAGCTGGTATACTTTGGCGCGATGGACCGGGTAAAATTCAAACGCCAGGTGGTGCCCGGCGACGTATTAATACTGGAGGTTGAGATTACCAAAAGCAAGGGAAGCTTTGGTGTCGGGACCGCAACTGCCTATGTTGACGGCAAGGTTGCTGTGGAAGCTGTGTTGACCTTTGCTATCGGAGAATAATGCAAAGTGCGGTGAGCAGTAAGCGAAGAACACCCGCACAAGCAATGGGATGCAAAAAGTTGGACAGAACAAGGAGAAATGGGATGTTTAAAAAGATTTTAATAGCAAACCGGGGTGAGATTGCAGTCAGAATTATCCGGGCCTGCAAGGAGATGGGAATAGAGACAGTGGCAGTTTATTCCGAAGCAGACCGGGAAGCCCTTCATGTCATGCTCGCAGATGAGGCCGTATGCATCGGTCCCGCAAAGTCCAAGGATAGCTACCTTAATATACAGAATATAATCAGTGCCACAGTATTGACGGGGGCCACTGCCATTCATCCGGGCTTTGGGTTTTTATCAGAGAACAGCTCCTTTGCCAGAATGTGTGAGGATTGCAATATAACTTTTATCGGACCCAAGGCCGATACCATTGATTTGCTGGGAAATAAATCAAGGGCCAGAGAAACGATGCAGAAGGCAGGAGTACCTGTCGTTCCGGGATCGGAAGGAGAAGTGGAATCGGTAGAGGATGCTCTTCATCTTGCGGAAAAAATCGGCTATCCGGTGATGATTAAGGCCTCAGCCGGCGGCGGAGGTAAGGGTATGAGAGCAGTCTTTGGTGCCGAGGATTTAGAAAAAGCATATACTTCGGCAAAAGCGGAGGCGAAGGCATCCTTTGCGGATGATCAGGTATACATCGAGAAGCTGATCATCCATCCCAAGCACATAGAATTTCAGATACTGGCAGACAGCCATGGGAATGCGGTTCATCTGGGAGAGAGGGATTGCTCCGTCCAGAGAAGAAACCAGAAAATGATCGAGGAATCACCCTCTGCAATCATGACCCCTGAGCTGAGGGAACAAATGGGAAGTGCAGCGGTGAAAGCGGCTAAGGCTACCGGATATATCAATGCCGGAACCATTGAATTTTTGCTGGACGGCCAGGGAAATTATTACTTCATGGAAATGAATACCCGTATTCAGGTAGAACATCCGGTGACAGAGATGGTTACCGGCATCGATATGATTAAAGCCCAGATCCGAATTGCCTGCGGAGAGGAGATGCCCTATCGCCAGGAGAATATCGAATTCCGGGGTCATGCTATAGAATGCAGAATCAATGCCGAGGATCCGGCAAGGAATTTCATGCCCTGTCCGGGGAGAGTAGAGAATGTATTATTTCCGGGCGGCTTTGGAGTTCGTGTGGACAGTGCCCTTTACCCCGGGTATCTGGTGCCTTCCTGCTATGACTCCATGCTGGCAAAGGTGATTGCTTATGGTAAGGATCGGGAAGAGGCTCTTCAGAGAATGAAGCGTGCCCTGTCGGAGTTAATCATTGACGGGATTCAGACGAATGTGGAATATCAATATGAGCTCTTGGAAAGGGAAGAAATCATCTCCGGAAAATATCATACCGGACTAATTGAGGGAAAATAATTTATGAACAGGAATCCATTTAAGGCAAAGCAATATGCAACCTCAAAAATATACCGGGCCACACCTCAGGATGCGGAAGGAGCCCAGGCGGAAGACGAGCGCCCCAATGTCCCCCAGGGGATCATGACAAAATGTCCTGGCTGCGGGAAGGTCGTATATACAAAGCTGCTGTTAAAGAACTATAAGCGTTGTGATGAATGCGGCTACCACTTCAAGGTATCTGCAAATGAACGTATTGCGCTTGTTTTGGATGAGGGTGAATTTCAGGAGTTTGACGCTGCAATGACTACCAGAGATCCTCTGGAATTTCCCGGTTACAGGGAAAAGCTTTCGAAAACCCAGTCTCAGACCGGATTGGTAGACGGCGTGGTAACGGGGCTCGGCAAAATTGAAGGCTCGCCCGTTATGCTTGGTATCATGGATCCATCTTTCTTTATGGGGATCATGGGAACCACCATCGGGGAGAAGCTGGCACGCTTATTCGAACGGGCAACGAAGGAGAGACGTCCGGTCATTGTGTTCACTGCCTCCGGCGGAGCCAGAATGCAGGAGGGAATCTTCTCTCTGATGCAGATGGCGAAGGTCAGCGCGGCAATAGCAAAGCATAGCGAAGCAGGCCTGCTCTATGTAGTTGTTCTTACAGATCCGACCACCGGCGGTGTTACTGCCAGCTTTGCTATGCTGGGAGATATTATTCTGGCAGAGCCCGGAGCCTTGATTGGATTTGCGGGACCCAGGGTGATTGAGCAAACCATCGGTCAGAAGCTTCCCGATGGATTTCAGAGAGCGGAATTTCTGCTGGAGCATGGTTTTGTGGACCGGATTGTCCCAAGAGACCAGTTGCGAAGCACTTTGGGGGCAATTCTGAAATTACATGAAGATAATTTACCGGAAAAGAGTTAGTTTACAAAGAAATGTTTACAAAGAAATGTATGCAAAGATATCTCATGAAGAGAATTAGCATGAAAAGAAGTTGCATACTCCGGCACAGGAATAACCCGTTCAGATCTGACTTAAGCTGACAAACTCTAACATATGCATACCTTGTATGCTGGAAGGGAGAAACGATGGGTGTTACACCTTGGGAGACAGTAAAACTAGCCCGGATGCCGGTTCGGCCGACAGGATTGGATTATATAGAACGCATCTTTGACGGGTTTTTAGAGATGCATGGTGACCGCTATTATGGCGAAGACCGTGCAATCGTAGGAGGGATTGCGTTCCTTGGCAGTACTCCGGTTACAGTAATAGCACAGCAAAAGGGAAGAAATACAAAGGAGAATATCGCCCGTAATTTCTCCATGCCTCATCCGGAGGGGTACCGAAAGGCACTCCGGCTGATGAAACAGGCAGAGAAATTTCATCGTCCGGTAATCTGCTTCATTGATACCCCGGGAGCCTTTTGCGGGCTTGGAGCGGAGGAACGTGGACAGGGAGAAGCAATCGCAGAGAATCTGGCTCAAATGATGCTGCTGAAGACCCCGATTCTGTCGGTGGTGATTTCAGAAGGAGGAAGTGGGGGAGCATTGGCACTGGGCGTTGCCGACAGGGTATATATGCTGGAGCACTCCATTTATGCAATTCTGTCACCGGAGGGCTTTGCCAGTATCCTGTATAAGGCTTCCTCCAAGGCAGAGCAGGCAGCAAAGGACATGAAGCTCACTGCCCAGGATTTGTACCGGTATCAGATTATTGACGGTATTATTCCGGAGCCTCAGGGAGGAGCCCATAATGATTACGTACAGATGGCAGACAGTATAAAGTCGGTTTTGGAGGCGGATTTGGCTAAGCTGATGAGCATGGGGCAGGAAGAGCTGCTGGAGTGTCGATACCAGAAGTTTCGCAGAATATAGTTCGGCGAAATTAAGATATAATCTGCTTGAATTCAAACTTACGATAGCTACGGAACGGGTTTAGTTTCGTGGCTATTTTTTAAATTTACATGTATGAAAGAAGAATAAGCCGGAAAAAACAGCTTGGCAACAGTATAATAATTTTTGAAGATGATTGTATATTTTATAAAGCAGTTGTATAATTAAGCAGTAAAAATAATGAAATACAAAATATTGAAATGCAAAATATTGTAATATTGAAATACAAAACATTGAAATATTGAAATGCAAAATATTGAAGTAAGAAATATTGAAGTAAAAAATATTGAAGTAAAAAATAATAATATAACAATATAATAAAATAATGAAGTAAAATTAATACAGTATAATAATGCAGAAGGAATGAACTGGCACGAATGCTGGGACTGTGGTGAGAGAATGAGGAAAAGTGATAAAGCAGAGCTAAGAAAGCGCGGAATGATCGAATTGGAAGATTTGGAGACTGTTTCACAAAGGTCTCATTCACAGCTTGTACGGCTGCTTTCCTCGGGAAGCTCAACAGAACGGTCCTCTGCCGCAAGGCTCCTGGCAGACCAGGTTGTAGAGAAGGAAATATGCTGTGCTTTTCTGGAGCAGCTTTGTTTAGAAAAAAGCCTGTATACTAAAATAGAGCTGTGCACTGCACTGGAAAAAGGAAATATCCAAACAGCGAGACAGATGACAGAATACTTGGGCAAAATCGGAACCAATCAACATAAAGAGCTTCCCCATGAAGTGTCCAAGAAGGTAAGTTATCCGCTGCCAAGGGATATTATCGCCCGCACCTTGGCAAAGATGGACAGCTTCGTCCTTCCCGCACTGCTGGAGGTGCTTGATACCGGGGAAGAAACCAGAATCTCCGAGGCTGTTGATGCCATAGGCTTTCTGATATTTTACAATCCTCATTTATCAACAATTCAAAATCTGAATATAATCAAGATATTGATGGATCGATATAGAGAAAATGAGGTCATTTATTGGAAGGCGGTAACCTGCCTCTCCTCTTTCCCGCTTCCGGAGAGTTTGGACATTCTGGAGGAGATTGCTTCAGAGGATAAACGCCGGGTTGTAAGGGAGGAAGCAGTCAGGGCAAAGAAATTGGCGATTGGGAAAACCAGGAAGATCCCAATGCTTTAGGGTACATATAGAATACGATTCATCATAGTGTAATTATCTCATCTTGGTTTCTAACCGGAAAATTCATCATTGTGAATATAAGAAGAAGTACGGATGGTGAGGATAATTACGGATATGAGAATGAGTACAGATGATGAGAATAAGTACGGATATTGAGAATAAGTACGGATATTTGAGAATAAGTACGTTAAGTAAATACGATACGATAGATGATAAATAAGCATGATATATAGGAGGAAGCCAATGATAATACATGATTTGTCTCAGGAGGAGGCGCAGCAGGTATTGGCCGGAATATCGGATCCCTGCATGATATCGGATAACCATACCATTCATAATTGTATCGGATGCTTCGGATGCTGGATTAAGACACCGGGCCGGTGTGTTATTTAGGATGTCTATGAGAATATGGGGGGACTGCTGGGAAAGACAAGCGAGCTGATTATCGTCAGCAAATGCTGTTACGGAGGCTTCAGTCCCTTTGTCAAGAATGTGTTAGACCGGAGTATATCCTATATCCATCCATATTTTAAGATCAGAAATAGGGAGATGCACCATAAAAGAAGATACGATAATATAATCCGAATGAGAGTTTTCTTCTATGGCGAGGATATTACGCGGTTGGAAAAGGATACCGCATCCAAATACCTGGAAGCAGTCAGCCTCAACTTGGACTGCAGGTTGGAAGAGCTTCGTTTTTTAACCAAGAAGGAATTGATGGAGGGCAGCCTATGTTAAATATCGCGCTGATCAACGCAAGCCCCAAGGCGAAGGACAGTGCCTCCGGATATCTCCTGGAAGAGCTGAAGCCTTTATTAAAGGACAGCACCGTAACAGAATATGTTATGAGAGCATCAAAGCTGGAAGGGATTGATGAGCTCTTTAAGCAGGATGCTCTTGTGTTCGCATTTCCGCTGTATGTAGATGGCGTTCCTGCAAATTTGCTTCACTGCCTCTCCCAATGGGAAGAGCAGGCTAAGGGACAAAAACCCGGACTCAGGGTCTATGCTATTGTAAACTGCGGTTTCTATGAAGGGCACCAGAATAAAAATGCGCTGCAGATACTTAAGAATTGGTGTGCAAAAGCCGGATTAATCTGGGGGCAGGGAATAGGGATAGGCTGCGGAGGAATGATTGCCGGAATTCATAGCATACCCCATGGGAAAGGTCCAAAAAGGAAGATATCGCTGGCTTTAGAAGCCTTAGCAGAGCATATTCTTACCGGAGAAGGCTCGGAGAATATATATACCCAACCGGGCTTTCCGCGTTTCCTATACAAGCTGGCCGGCGAGCTGGGCTGGAGACAGGCTGCAAAGTCTAACGGCCTTAAGACAAGAGATTTGGAGCAGCAAGGTTGAAATAAGATCAATACGATGAAATAATTAATTTCCTCCTTGACATTTTCCGGGTTCGGAGTAAAATATGTTTTAATATAAGAAAAGCTATGAAGGAAAGAGTAGCAGCGGCAGTGCATCCAGAGAGAAGAACAATCGGTGGAAGTTCTTTATGTTTTAGCCTCTGTGAAAACCGTTCCGGAGCCGTAATGCTGAAATTTGATTAAGTGTTACCGTATGTCTGCGTTAATGAATAGGTTTTGTTGGAATCCGAAGTGAAAAATTAAGGTGGAACCGTGCATTTCATGATATAGTATGCACCCTTAAGCGGATGGTATAATGCCATTTGCTTTAGGGTGCTTTTCTTATATTACAATGTTCCAAAGGCGGTTTCACTAAAGTTCACCAAAGCAGACCGAATGAACTCAAGTGGAATCAGCAAAATAAAAAGGAGATGTAGTATATGAGGATTATGTTAAAGGATGGTTCGGTAAGAGAATACCAAAAGCCAGTGACGGTAATTGAGGTGGCAGGCGGGATTAGTCCTGCATTGCAGCGATCAGCTTGCGCAGGGAGGATAAACGGAGTATGTGTGGATCTTCGTTATGAGGTCAGTGAGGATTGTTCCCTGGAGATTCTCACCTTTGAAGACGAGGAGGGCAAAGCAGCGTTTCGACATACAGCCTCCCATATATTGGCCCAGGCGGTAAAGCGCCTTTATCCCGGTGCCAGGCTTGCGATCGGTCCGGCAATGAAAGAGGGCTTTTATTATGATATTGAGTTCGAGGCTCCCTTCACTGTTGAAGATATGGAACGGGTTGAGGCAGTGATGAAGGAAATTGTGAAGGAGGAGCTGGAGATTGAGCGCTATACCTTGGGAAGGGAGGACGCATTGGCCTATATGAGCTCTAAGGCTGAGCCCTACAAGGTGCAGCTGATAGAGGATTTACCGGAGACGGAAGAACTCAGCTTCTATCGGCAGGGAGAATTTACGGATTTATGTGCGGGACCCCACCTGATGAATACGCGGCAGGTTAAGGCCTTTAAGCTGACTTCGGTAGCCGGTGCCTATTGGCGGGGCAATGAAAAAAATAAGATGCTGACAAGAATCTATGGTACGGCTTATCCCAAAAACTCGGAGTTGGAGGCTTACCTTACGCTGCTGGAGGAGGCGGCGAGGAGGGATCACAGAAAGCTTGGGAAAGAACTGGGGCTGTTCACCCTAATGGAGGAAGGCCCGGGGTTTCCCTTCTTTTTGCCGAAGGGAACCGTGCTTAAGAATCTCCTGATTGATTACTGGAGAAAGATCCATGAGCGGGAGGGATATGTGGAAATCTCCACCCCGATGATGCTGAACCGGAGTCTTTGGGAGAAATCCGGCCATTGGGAGCATTACCGTGACAATATGTATACGACGAAAATCGATGAAAACGACTATGCCATCAAGCCGATGAACTGCCCCGGCGGGATGCTGGTGTATAAATCAGAGCCCCATTCTTACCGGGAGCTGCCGATGAGAATCGCAGAGCTGGGATTGGTTCACCGGTATGAGAAGTCAGGTGCCCTGCACGGTCTTATGCGAGTCCGCTGCTTTACCCAGGATGATGCCCATATCTTTATGACTCCGGATCAGGTCATAGATGAAATCAAAAAGGTCGCCAAGCTGATTCATGAATTCTATGAGGCATTTGGCTTCCGCTACCACGTGGAGCTATCCACCCGGCCGGAGGACAGCATTGGCAGCGATGAGGATTGGGATTTGGCGACGCATGCACTTGAGGAAGCGCTCCGGCAACTGAAGCTGGATTATATCGTTAACGAAGGAGACGGAGCCTTTTACGGTCCCAAGATCGACTTTCATCTGGAGGATTCGATTGGAAGGTCCTGGCAGTGCGGTACGATACAATTAGACTTTCAGCTCCCGCAGCGCTTTGAAACGGAATATATCGGAGCCGACGGCAACCGGCATCGCCCAATTATGATACACAGGGTAGTGTTCGGCTCACTGGAACGCTTTATTGGAATTCTGATCGAACATTATGCCGGAAGATTTCCCTTCTGGCTGGCACCGGTTCAGGTTAAGGTCCTGCCCATCTCGGAGAAGTTCCTCGACTATGCGGGGGAGGTGCTGGACCGGCTTAAGGCACGTGGGATTCGCTGTGAGCTGGACCGGAGGGATGAAAAGATTGGTTTTAAAATCAGGGAAGCACAGCTGGAAAAGGTGCCCTACATGATCATTCTGGGGCAGAAGGAGGAAGAAAGCGCAAAAATATCTGTTCGCAGCAGGGAGCAGAAGGATATGGGAATGCTTTTACTGGAGGATTTTCTTGAAGCCTTATAAGACCCGGAGGTGTGACTTCAGGCAATATTAATCACTGGTTAAATTTTTCTTCCATTTATTTAACATGGTATCCATTGCGCCCGGAGAACGGATTATCTATAATCTAGCCATAGGCCTAATTTATATTTGGAGGAAAAAGAGATGAATATTGGAAAAGTAATATTTACCCATAGAAAGCAAATGAGCATGACTCAGGAGCAGCTGGCGGAAAAGCTGGGGGTATCCGTACCGGCAGTCAGCAAATGGGAGAGCAATGTATCGATGCCGGATATCACATTGCTGGCACCGCTAGCTAGATTATTCCGTATCTCCATTGATACACTGCTCGCTTTTCAAAGTGAGCTTTCGGAAGAGGAAATCCAGGGATTTTTAAGGGAGACAAGAAGCAGGGCAAAGGAACAGGGACTGGCGGAAGGAGTAAAGTATATAGAGAAGCTTTTGATACAGTATCCCAACTCCGAGAGATTTCACCTGGAGGCGGCATTTTGCCTGTCCAGCCTGAAGCAGCTGGCAGGGGTGCAGGCTGAGGAACCCCAAATAATACAAAGCTGCGGGGACAAGGTGGTCAGTATGTTCGAGGAGCTGATGCACTCGGGAGACTATTACATCAGCAATGCGGCAAAAACCGGTGCTGCCTCCAGCTATATGGGAAGCGGAAGATTGGATGAGGCGGAGGCTATCTTTGAACAAATGAAGCTGCCCCAGGAATGGAACTCCAGTCATATTCTGCCCAGTGTTTATCTGTTGAAGCAGGAATATGACAGAGCATTTTATGCGGCAGAAGAAAACCTTATGACGGACTGGCAGAATGCGATCATCGACCTGAGAACGGTTTATAATATTGTATTAAGAAAACAGGACTATGACAGAGCCTTGAAGATTGCCGAAGCGGTTTGCACCATTTCGGGTTGTCTCGGTTCCGGGCTAAATCAGGGATTGGATATGCTTGTGGAAGTATATCTTCTGCGGAAGGAGCTTGAACAGGCGCAGACGGTCTTTGAACGATATATTGACTGGATGATCGAATGCTATGGTCCGTCCGGGAAGCGGTATGGCTCAGAGGTATTCTTTGCTGAGTACTATGAACAAAAGCTGTCCGACCGGAAGGAGAGCGGCCAGGAAGAGCCGGAATTGAATTTGCTGCAGGTGATGTACCAGGCAGTTACAATGGACACGAGGTATGAGGAGATCCGCCAGACAGAGGCTTATCAAAGGGGTATAAAAAAACTGGAGCAATATAAATAGGAAGAGGGCTGCAGGCGAAAGTTGCCGAAGAATTTTGCTATATGTCAAAAGCATTCCAATCATAAAGAGCAGTTCAATCATAAAAGAGCATTCCAATCATAAAGAGTAGTTCAATCATAAAAAAGCATTCCAATCATAAAGAGTAGTTCAATCATAAAAGAACAGACCAATCATAAAGAGCAGTTCAATCATAAAGAGCAGTTCAATCATAAAAAGCAGTCCATTCACAAAATAGTAGCCTTTCATAAAAGGGCAGTATATTCATAATAAGAAATGCAGCCGGATACAAGAGAATTTGCGAAAGTGCTTTACCTTTGTGGAACGTTATACTATAATGGTCAAAGACATAAGAAAACGTACTTTTAGCAAACTATTGGAGGTATCAAGGCAACAATGAAAAAGAACAAGTGGGTGAGGACGATGCGTTCTCACCCGTTATTTGACCTGCTGTTTACTTTGAAAGGGAATGCAAAGCCCCTGATTTTAATTGAGCCCCTATGGGGTATCCCCTACAATCTGCTTGCTCCCTTCACCACGCTGTATATGGTAGCGATGGGAGTTACCGATGTGCAGATTGGACTAATTCTCTCGATCGCCATGGTTGTACAGGTAGCATTTTCCTTTTTAGGAGGAATTATTGCAGACAAACTGGGACGGCGTACTACTACTATGCTGGGTGATTTCTTTGGCTGGAGCGTCGCCTGCTTTATCTGGGCTATTTCGCAGAATTTTTGGTATTTCCTGATTGCGGTGCTGATGAACAGCTTTGAGCAGATTAACCAGACTGCCTGGTACTGCCTGCTGATTGAGGATTCCAAGGAGAAGGATATTCTGAATATTTTTAACTGGATCACCATCGGAGGCTTGGTGGCGGTATTCTTCGCCCCCATATCCGGCCTGCTGATCGGTCACTTCTCACTGGTGCCGGTGATCCGGGTGGTGTATCTTTCCTTCAGTATTTCCATGCTGATCAAAGTTTTTATTACCGTGCGTTATACGAAGGAGACGCAGCAGGGAATGGTGCGAAGGCAAGCCACGAAGGGTGTGTCGGTATGGAAGCTGGTTGCAGAATATAAGCAGCTGGTACCCCGCATCTTCCATAATAAGGCGACAATGCAAACCTTGGCAATTATGATGATCGTCTACATAACCGGAATGATAAACAGCAATTTTTTTGGTCTATATGTCAATTTGCGGTTGAATATTCCTGAGCAATATCTGGCATTCTTTCCTATTCTGCGTGCCATCGTGATGATTGTGTTCATGTTTGCGATTCAGCACCGGCTGGAGCGTTTAAGTCTCAAAATTCCCATGCAGGCAGGATTGGCGATCTATGTAGTCTGCCAGATGCTGCTGATTTTCAGTCCGACCGGCAGGATTTTGCCGGTGGTGCTGTTCACCCTGCTGGAGGCGATGGCCAATGCCCTGGTGATGCCCCGTAAGGATGCCATGCAGGCGATGAATGTAGACCCGGCAGAGCGGGCACGTATCGTGGCTCTGCTGACCTCCTTTATGATCGGTTTTTCTTCGCCCTTTGGATATGTGGTGGGATTGCTTTCCAGTATTGACCGGAGGCTTCCTTTTGTTCTAAGCAGTTTTTTGTATCTGGTGGCTATTATGGTTATCTCCCGTTTTAAGGAGCGCAAGCTGACAGGGGAAGTGTCACTGTAAGCAGGACACCCCGAGAGCTTCCATATCCAGGAATACTCCATAGGAGCATTCGGATAGAGGAAAGCATCCGGGGTGTCTTTTTCATTGATATACAATCGAGATACCTTAATTAATTTAAAAGCGGGTATGAGAATGCCTAATTACGAAGGAATAACCGGAGATCTTAATAGTATTCCTGGCTGACGTATACCAGGCTGGAGGTAAAGGTTCCTCCATAGCTTTCGATATAGTCCCGGTATTCTTCATAGTTGACATAGTATTGCCTGCCCCAGGAGGAAATGCGAAGCATGATTCGTCCGGTCACTTCATCCTTAATCAATGCGGTAACAGTAACATAATGTCCGTTGATATCCTGCTTTACTGCTTTGTAGTAATAAGGCTTGGAGATTTCCTCCGGAGCCTCGGGGGCTTTTATTCCGGGAGACTGATAATCAATTTCCTTCAGCTCATAGAAGGGAATCCCTTTTTTGCCCCAGAGCCTTGGGGTGTTCGGACCGATGGAAAGAATGACCGGAAGGTCCTTCCCCAGCATTTCTTCAATTCTGTCATACATATCATAATAATTCAGTCTCCATTTCCAGGCGGCCTTTAAACCGAGTCCGTAGGCACCGGAATAGGAATTGACGGCGTGAGCAACAGACGGACCAAGTACTGCAATTAACGGCTTGGTCTTGGTATAGGTCTTGTGAACCGTATAGACACAGGTAATATAATCTATATAATCAATTTCATTTTGCTTAATTGCTAAAGCAGTAATGGGAGTTCTAAGAGCCTTGTTCTGCAGCGCGAGATACAGGAAGAAATCTGCAGTCGCGATGGTTCCGCAGCCGTAGTTATGAAGAATATAATCCTTACTATACCGGTGATCTGCCGAAAACCACATCTGGCTTCCTCCGAAATATTTATCACTGTTCTTGATTACAGGAAGATAGTCCGGCTGGCGAAGTGCGGTGATTGCGTTGTCTTTAAATGGCACAGTAAATTCTCCTATATTTATATTCTCACAATAGTTTATTCTGCTTCGCTTGTTCATGTTGCAGGTTAAAAATATAAATGCGCGGCGGAGTTTAGTGCGAGAAAACAATGGCACAGATAGTTCACTCGCAGTCATGCGACCGGAGATAAGGGGCATGAACATGGTAAATATTCATGATCTAACGATATAACAAAACTGCGTATGCTGTAGTTGTGAGACCCTCGGCATGCGCAGTTTTTATATAGATTATTGTTATCGTCTGGTTTACCTGCTGAGATGGATCTGAGCATTGTCTGGCAGGCGAAATTATTCCTGACCGCTCTCATCCTCAGCATCAAACTGACTGATCTGTCTCTTTCTGGCTTGTTCGTCACTGTCAAGATATTCATCGTAGGTAGTGATTTTATCAATCAGATGACCATTGTAAATCTCCATAATACGGTTTGCCGAAGTTTGGATAAACTGATGGTCCGGAGAGGTGAACAGGGCAACGCCGGAAAATTTAATCAGTCCATTGTTCAGGGCGGTGATGGATTCCATGTCCAGATGGTTGGTAGGCTCATCCAGGATCAGTATATTAGCTCCGGCAATCATCATTTTAGATAAGAGAACACGGACCCGCTCTCCGCCGGAGAGAACATTTACTTTCTTGGAGCCTTCTTCGCCGGCGAACAGCATTCTGCCCATGAAGCCGCGGACATAGGTAACATCCTTTTCCGGAGAGAAGGGCATCAGGAAATCAACGATGGTTTCATCCCCGGAGAAAAGCTTCGTATTATCCTTGGGGAAATAGGACACATTGGTGGTAACACCCCATTTGTAGGTTCCCTCATCGGGTTCTTCCTCGCCTGCGAGTATTTTGAACAGAAGAGTGGTTGCCTGGGTGTTGGGTCCGACAAATGCAATCTTATCCTCCCTGCCTACGATGAAGGAAATCTTATCCAATACCTTAACTCCATCTACGGTCTTGGATAGGTTTTCAACCGTAAGAACCTCATTGCCGATTTCACGGCTGGGACGGAAATCAATATAAGGATATTTTCTGCTGGAGGGACGGATGTCATCCAGCTCGATTTTCTCAAGAGCTTTCTTTCTGGAGGTAGCCTGCTTGGATTTGGAGGCATTGGCACTGAAGCGCTGGATAAATTCCTGCAGTTCCTTGATTTTCTCTTCCTTCTTCTTGTTGGCTTCCTTCATCTGCTTCACCATCAGCTGGCTGGACTCATACCAGAAGTCATAGTTACCGGAATAGAGCTGTATCTTGGCATAGTCGATGTCCGCGATATGAG
>JAEZFH010000370.1 GCA_023437885.1 Bacillota bacterium
TAGTAATGAAAATGAGTAATGGTATAAAATGATCAGGAGGTCTAAAATGAAAAATATATTCAAAAAAAATCACATCATAATTACAGCTCTGGCGATTATGATTGTAATCGCAGGATACTTGAGCTTCACGAATGATGACGTTGCTGAGAAGAAGGATGCGATACAGACAGATGCGATGAACTCTGGCGATTATGAAGAATTCACTGATTCAGAAGGAACGGATGTGGCAACGACGACCGGTACCGATACGACCGGGACCAATAACGATACAACTGCAGACGATAAGGACAATACAAAAGATGATGCAAATGCGACAGATAAAGATGCAGAGGCCACCGATGATGAGAATGATGAGACCACCGGTACCGATGATGATGCGGATGAGCTGGGAGATATTTCGGATGAGGATATGCTGGCAAATGCCCAGGATGTAAGCGATAATGGCGAGCTTGATCTGGAGGAAGGCGTTCCGGGAGAGGCTGTTCTTGCCAATGCTGCCAGCAAGATTGATACCAGTTATTTTGTAGCAAATAAATTTGAAAGAGAACAGGTAAGAGCAAAGATTAAAGAAAATTACATGGATATCATTAACAGCAAGGAATTGTCGAAGGAGCAGAAACAGGCCGCCGTTGACAGCATGCTTGAATTCAACGATATCATGGCAAAGGAGAAAAAGGCAGAGATGATACTGGAAGCAAAAGGCTTTGCTGATTCCATCGTGTTCATGAATGAAGGAACGGTGGACGTAGTTGTCAACGCAGAAGCGCTGACTGACCAGCAGCTTGCTATCATCGAATCCGTCGTAAAGGATGAAACCGGAGTTGCGATTGAAAACATTGATATTAATCCGGCTGTATTTTCTGAATAATCTAACATACATTACCTTTCACAGGTGCATAGATATGGGGCTGTTGCATACGATGGAACAGCCCCATATCCTTGTATTGCAGGGAAAATATAAGTTAAAAATTATTTATAATTGAAAATATTGTGATATTTGGTATAATACTATATAATGTAAGTGTAAATTATTGAAAGTATGCTACGACTTATAAGATTGGGACAGCAGGGTTTATGGATGAAATACCTTCCCGGCAGGCGGGCTGTCCGGTGCGCGTATACATTCGCAATCGTCCGAACCGTGTTGTTTACTGACTGCAAATGCACCCGTACCCCGTAAAGAAACAGGATATACCGGATAACGATAGGAACTGAGGAGGTAATCATTGTGAATAAAGAACCGGAGATCAGGAACACATACACAATACATGAAAATGGCAAGGTTGGTGAAGTTCAGATAGCGGATGAGGTTGTTGCGACCATTGCAGGCTTGGCGGCTACTGAGGTTAAGGGCGTATCAGCAACCTCGGGAAATGTTACCAATGAGCTTGCCGGAATGTTAGGATACAAAAACTTATCCAAGGGAGTTAAGGTAATGGTCAGCCCGGATGCAGTGTCCGTGGATATGGCCTTAACCCTGGATTATGGATATGGTATTCCAGAAACTGCAAAGCAGGTGCAAGAAAAGGTAAAATTGGCGATAGAGAATATGACCGGTTTGCAGGTCAAGGAAGTTAATATCCGGATTGCCGGAGTTAACATCGTAAAAGAGTAATACTATTCCAAGGTGCTGTTTCGGAATTCAATCTGCTTATCCAATGAATTCCGGTGCAGCCCCTTATTTGTCTCCGGGCAGAGTAAGACTCAGGCAGGTTTGCCTGTACTGAGGCGGATGTGCCTGCGAACGCGATAAACGCGCAGAACGTATTTTGTCAGCGCCTAACACAGGCCAGTAACTTGCACTGGCTGTTAATATAAGACAAGCGTATAGCTGCTTGTCGTTGTTTATTCATGACAGCAGAATTTTGCATTTGCTGCAGGATTCTGTTGTACGTGTGTGGAAACAGATTAGGAGGAAACGCACTGTGACAAGAAGAGAAATCAGGGAACATATTTTCCTTATGTTATTTCGGAAGGATTTTCATGAGGCAAATGAATTGGGTGAGCAGATAGAGCTATATATCTCCGAGCTGGAGAAGCCGACCATGGAGGAATACGGATATCTGACATCACGCTTTCAGGCAGTTCTGGGGAAGCTGGAGGAGATAGATATGATTTTGTCCGAGGCTTCCAGCGGATGGAAGCTGAACCGCATGGGGAAGGTGGATTTGACCATTCTGAGGCTGGCGGTGTATGAGCTGCGCTTTGATGAGGATATCCCGGACAAGGTTGCCATCAATGAGGCCGTGGAGCTTGGTAAGAAGTTCGGAGGCGATGAATCGCCCGGCTTCATCAACGGAGTGCTTGCCAAACTGGCATAAGTCATCTTTAACGCTGTCAACATAAGACAAGCGTTCTTCTGCTTGTGTTAATTATGGGACGAGCGTTCTGGCACTTGTCATTGTAAGTATAAGGCAGGCATTTTAATTCTTGTCATTGTAAGCATGCATTTGCAGGAATTACCGTGGAGGAGATATGGGACAAGCATATTCCGTTACTGAGATTAATCAGTACATTAAGAATTTATTTATAAAAGACAGGATACTTAGCTTTATCTATATTAAGGGCGAGGTATCCAACTGCAAATATCACACCTCTGGGCACATCTATTTTACACTGAAGGATGCTCAGGGGCAGTTGGCTTGTGTAATGTTCGCCGGACAGCGCAGAGGGCTGAGCTTCCGGCTGGAGGAAGGGCAGAGCGTGATTGCCTGCGGCAGTATCAATGTCTATGAGCGGGACGGAAAATATCAGCTCTATGCCAGCGAGATTGTTTTGGACGGGCAGGGCATATTGTATGAAAAGTTTGAAAGACGGAAGAAGCAGCTGGAGGAAGAGGGGCTGTTTGACCGTGCTCATAAGAAGCCGATCCCCTGTTATCCCAAAAAGGTCGGTATTGTAACTGCTTCTACAGGTGCGGCAATTCAGGATATTGTGAACATAGCCAGAAGGCGTAATCCTTATGTACAATTGGTGTTATATCCGGCCCAGGTACAGGGGCAGGGAGCAGCCGAGAGTGTGGCCAGAGGAATTGCAGCTTTAGACAGGCTTGGACTGGATACCATCATTGTGGGCAGGGGTGGCGGCTCCATCGAGGATTTGTGGGCCTTTAACGAGGAGCTGGTTGCCAGGGCAATCTATTGCTGCCGCACCCCCATCATATCAGCGGTGGGACATGAAACGGATATTACGATTGCGGATTTTGTTTCCGACCTTCGGGCACCGACCCCATCAGCCGGGGCAGAGCTGGCAGTCAATGATTATCAGATTTTCCAAAGCACCCTCAGGGAATACAACCGAAAGCTGGCAAGAGAGCTTAACCAAAAGCTGAATCATTACAGGAGCCGGACCAACCAGATTAAGCTTCGTCTGTTCTATGCAAGTCCGGCCTATCAGATTAAGCAGAAGAGACAGTATCTGATCGATGCCGAACAGAAGCTGCAGCAGGGAATGAATCAGCGGCTGAAGGAAAAGCGTCATCGGCTGGAGCTGCTGATAGCACGGATGGAGGGGCTTTCCCCCTTATCCAAGCTAAGCCGGGGCTACGCCTTGATCGTTGGGGAGGACAATAAGCCGGTTCAGAGCATTCACCGGGTCAGGAAGCAGGAACTTTTGACCGTATCGCTCCTGGATGGTGATATCCGGGCAAGGGCCGAGGAGCTGTATGAAAAAGAGAGATAGCCGCAAATAGGGCGGCATGGAGGATACGATGGCGGATAAGGAAAGAAAGCTGGAAGATAATTTTGAAGAACTGAATCATATTCTGGAGGAACTGGAAAAGCCGGAGGTTACCTTGGAGGATTCCTTCGCCTTATATCAGAAGGGAATGCAGCTTTTAAAGTCCTGCAATGATTCCATCGACAAGGTGGAGAAGGAACTGATTATATTAAGTGAAAATGGTGAAGCAAATGAACCTTGATCAGGAATTGAAGCAAAGAGTGAAGCAGGTGGAGGATATTCTTGGGTACTATGCTCCCAGGGAAGAGGGGGATCAGAGGCTGATCATGGAAGCCATGAATTACAGCCTGATGGCCGGCGGAAAGCGGCTGAGGCCGGTTCTCATGAATGAGACCTATAAGCTGTTCGGTGGAGAGAACCGGGCACTGATTGAGCCGTTTATGGCTGCGCTTGAGATGATACACACCTATTCCCTGGTGCACGATGACCTTCCGGCCATGGATAATGATGATTACCGCAGGGGAAGAAAAACAACACATGTGGTGTACGGAGAAGCGATGGGCATTCTGGCTGGGGATGGCCTGCTTAATTATGCCTTTGAAACAGCGGTGAAGTCCTTCGATGCCATCGGGGATCAGGAGGAAACAAGTCCCTCCTATGTTCAATATAAGCAGGTGGCAGAAGCAATCCGGGTGCTGTCGGTAAAGGCAGGGATCTATGGCATGATCGGGGGACAGGTAATCGATATGGAAGCGCATCCGGAGGCTCCCTCACGCAACCGTTTGGACCATATGTATCGTCTAAAGACCGGAGCACTTGTAGAAGCCTCTATGATGATAGGCGCAATTTTAGCCGGTGCCTCCCGGGAGGAGATTCACCGGATTGAGCAGATTGCCGGTGATATCGGCCTGGCATTTCAGATCAGGGATGATATCCTGGATGTAACCAGTACCCCCGAGAAATTAGGCAAACCGGTACACAGCGATGAGAAGAACGAGAAGATCACCTATGTTTCATTCATGGATCCGGATACCGCAGGTAAGGAAGTCGCTCGGATCTCTAGCCGGGCAATGGAGGCATTTGCAAGCCTTCCCTGCCGGAATGAATTTTTGCGGCAGTTGATTGAAATGCTGGTAAACAGAGAAAACTAGACTAACTTTATATAAAAATAGATTCTTGGAAATGAGGTGATAACTTGCCGAAGATATTGGATAGTATTAATCAGGCAAATGATATTAAAAAGATAAAAGAACAGGATCATGACAGGTTAGCGGAGGAAATCCGCAATTTTCTGATAGAGAACATAAGTAAAACCGGAGGGCATCTGGCTTCCAATCTGGGGGTGGTAGAGCTGACGATGGCTTTGCATCTGTTTCTTGGCTTCCCTCAGGACAGGCTGGTATGGGATGTCGGACACCAGGCATACACCCATAAGATACTGACCGGAAGAAAGGCTTTGTTTCCGACGCTGCGGCAGATGGATGGCATGAGCGGCTTTCCCAAAAGTGAAGAGAGTATCTGTGATTCCTTTGATACAGGACATAGCTCTACTGCGATTTCTGCGGCGCTCGGCCTGGTGAAAGCAAGGGATTTGAACCGGGAGGAGCATAAGGTGGTGGCTGTTCTCGGAGACGGCGCCCTGACCGGCGGCATGGCCTTTGAGGCGATTAACAATGCGGGAAGGCTGAAGACCAATTTCATTATTGTGCTGAATGATAATAATATGTCCATTTCAGAAAATGTCGGAGGCCTGGCAAATTACCTTGCCAAACTTCGTACCAGTTCAAAATATACGGGCTTTAAAGAGAACATGGAGAACACGCTGAACCTGATGCCGGGAGTAGGCAAGGTGATCGTCGATAAGCTAAAACGGTCCAAGGATGCGATCAAATACTTCATGCTTCCGAGTATGTTCTTCGAGGATATGGGAATGACCTATATCGGACCGATTGATGGCCATAATATTCCTTCCATGCTGGCAGCCTTTGAGGCGGCGGCAAGAGCAAAGAAGGCTGTGGTGGTTCATGTTATAACAAAGAAAGGAAAGGGGTACCGGCTGGCAGAAAAATATCCCAGCAGATTTCATGGTGTGGACCCCTTTGACATAGAAACCGGAAAACCGGTGAAGGAGGAAAAAAGCATCTCCTATACCAGGGTATTTTCTGATGCTGTTCTAAAGCTTGCCAAAACGGATGATAAAATAGTTGCTATTACTGCTGCGATGCCCTTTGGGACCGGGCTGTCCGATTTCAAGAAGCATTATCCCGACCGATTTTTTGATGTGGGAATTGCGGAGGAACATGCGGTGACCTTTGCCGCAGGTCTTGCCATGGGCGGCTTAAAGCCGGTAGTTGCAATCTATTCTACCTTTTTGCAGCGGGCTTATGATCAGATCATTCATGATGTCTGCATTAATAACCTGCCGGTGATTTTTGCCATTGACCGTGCGGGCATCACGGGAAGTGACGGCAAGACACATCAGGGTACCTTTGATCTGTCCTTTCTGTCCCATATCCCCAATCTGGCGGTATTGGCGCCGAAGAACGGCAGGGAGCTGGAGCAAATGTTAACCTTTGCCGCCTCCTATCCCGGTCCGGTAGCAATCCGGTATCCCAAGGGAGAGGCTTACACTGGCCTGGGAGAGATTCAGGAGAAGCTGGAGCTTGGTAAGGCTGAGATCATCGAAGAAGGTGACGGTATCGCTGTTTTAGCTGTGGGAAGTATGGTTAAGACTGCCTTAGAGGTAGTGGAAGCGCTGAAGCAGGAGGGGAAGAAGGCCACTCTGGTAAATGTCCGGTTTATATCGCCAATGGATATTCAGATATTGGAACGGCTGTCTTCCAAGCATAATTTATTTATAACCATGGAAGAGAATGTAAAGAGCGGCGGATACGGACAAAAGGTAGCGGATTATCTTTGTGAAACAGGAAAATGGGACATCCGGCTGATTAATATCTCAGTTCCGGATCTCTTCATTGAGCACGGCAGTGTCGGGGAGCTTCACAAAAAATTCGGTCTGGACGCGCAGAGTATCCTCGAACGAGTAAGAAAAGAAATAATTTAGTTTGGAGGCTATTGTGAAAGAACGGTTGGATATATTAATGGTGAATAGGAATTTAGCGGAGTCAAGAGAAAAGGCAAAGGCCATTATTATGTCCGGTAATGTCTTTGTTGACGGACAGCGGGAGGATAAGGCCGGAAGCTCCTTTCCTGCGGAGGCTTCCATTGAGGTGAAAGGGAATCCTCTCAAGTATGTCAGCCGCGGAGGACTGAAGCTGGAGAAGGCCATGGAGAACTATAAGATATCTCTGGAGGGCAGGATATGCATGGATGTCGGCTCCTCAACGGGGGGCTTCACCGATTGCATGCTTCAGAACGGGGCAGTCCGGGTTTATGCAGTGGATGTCGGAACCAACCAGCTTGCCTGGAAGCTTCGTCAGGATTCCAGAGTAATATCCATGGAGAAGACAAACATCCGTTATCTGCTACCGGAGCAGCTTCAGGACGAGGTTGCATTTGCATCCATTGATGTGTCCTTTATATCCCTGACCAAGGTGCTTCTGCCGGTACGTGGCCTATTGGCAGCCGGGGGAGAGATTGTATGCCTGATCAAGCCGCAGTTCGAAGCAGGACGGGAGAAGGTGGGGAAGAAGGGGGTTGTGCGTGATCAGAAGGTGCACGAAGAGGTGATCCAGTTAGTCAGCTCCTATGCGGCCTCCATCGGCTTTCTCTGCCATGCCTTGGATTTCTCTCCGATCAAGGGACCGGAAGGAAATATTGAATATTTATTGTATCTCCAAAAGGCTGGTTTATCTGAACAAAATGAGGAATATCCGGCAGAAAATTCATTTTCATCTGATAAAATCCGGAACGTTGTTGAGGAAGCACATCGTGTGCTGTCAGAGGGGTAGAATGAAGTACAATTATCTTGATGTTTTCGAATAATTATTAAACTGCTCTAAAGTTTATGCATAATATACTGAAAGCGTAGTGAGAAAATGCAAGCATGCTTGCGGTTTCCGATCGGAGCTGACGGGATTCATGAATGTGTTTTTTATTCATGATATATTGAAATTTATGGAATTTTGTGATAGACTTTGTAATGCATGAATCATAGCAGTCATTTGAGGAGAGTAGCAATCAGATGGACAAGTTTTTGATTATTACCAATAAGGAAAAAGATACGGATCTTCTTGTGACGAATAAGATTGCCGCTTATATAGAAAAAGCAGGAAAACAAGCCATATTATCCAGGGTATCCTTTTGTTTGGAGGATGCCGGTTCTGCTGTCATTCCTGCGGATACCGATTGCGCGATTGTGCTTGGAGGCGACGGCACAATTATACAGACTGCAAATGACCTGATGACTCATGATATACCAATTCTTGGAGTAAATCTGGGTACCTTGGGATTTTTGGCCGAGATTGAGGAACACCATGTTCCGGAAGCGCTGGAGAGATTATTTCAGGATGATTACCATGTCGAGAACAGAATAATGATCGAGGCGGAGGTAGCGCACAGCTCAAGGCTTCTGCACAGGCCGGAAGAAATTATGGGTTATGCCCTGAATGATATTGTAATCGCCAGAAAAGGTTTCTCAAGAATTATCAGTCTGGGGATCTATGTGAACGATTCCCTGGTAGATAATTTTCGGGGAGATGGGGTGATTATTTCAACTCCTACCGGGTCCACGGCATATAATTTATCCGCCGGAGGTCCCATCGTAATGGCACAGGCCAGCGTCATGGTGATAACACCGATTTGCCCGCATTCGTTAAGTCCAAGAAGCATCGTAGTATCGGCGGAGGACACCATTAAGGTGGTTGTCGGTAAAAGTAAGAAGACACAGGAAGCGGAAGCAATCGTAACCTTTGATGGCAATAGGGTAATCGATCTGGGAACGGATGACGTTATCCTAATGAAGAAGGCGAAATACAATACGAAGCTGATCAAGCTGAATTATACCGGAATCTATGAGATTCTCCGGTCAAAGCTTGGTAAGGACGGAGATTGAGAAAAACATAAGCGGAACAGAGGTTTAACGCATATGGTTACAATATTAAGAAAGGCACTGGGGAAAGAATAATGAAAATCAGCAGACAGAGTAAAATCGTGGAACTCATTAATAAGTATGATATTGAGACTCAGGAGGAACTGGCTGACCGCCTGATGAAGGATGGTTATAATGTTACTCAGGCGACCGTATCCAGAGATATCAGAGAGCTTAAGCTGACCAAGGTAGCTGTTGACGGCGGAAGGCAGAAATATATTGTACTTCAGAAAACGGAGCCCGGCATGAGCGAGAAATATACCCGTGTACTTCGGGACGGCTTTGTCTCCATGGATATGGCTCAGAATATTATGGTGGTGAAGACGGTACCGGGAATGGCTATGGCGGTGGCAGCAGCTTTGGATGCGCTGCAGATGAACAGTATTGTAGGCTGCATCGCCGGAGATGACACCGTAATGTGTGCGGTCCGTACTACGGAGGAGACTGTCCAGGTTATGGAGAAGCTAAGTAAGCTGTTGAATGCAGAATGATTCCCAGACTGTTGAATGCAGCA
Organism: Bacillota bacterium; assembly: GCA_023437885.1. Taxonomy (GTDB): domain Bacteria; phylum Bacillota; class Clostridia; order Lachnospirales; family Lachnospiraceae; genus Mobilitalea. The sequence continues at coordinate 9,243 of JAEZFH010000370.1, forward strand.
AATTTGCTGTGTTATTAATATATCATGAGTACAAGAACTGTTGGCGGGGCTGTTTACTTTGCAGCTCCGTTGCTTATATTTAACTTAGGAGTGGTTTGCAAAGCGAGCCAGTCGTTGCTTTGCCGGGAAGACTACCCGGCAAGCAGAGAATATGGGCTTGGAGTATGGACCGGGTTAAATTTAGCTTGCCGAACGTGGGAAAGGGTGTTAAAATATTTAGGGTTATTACTGGTACAGAATGGATTACACCGTTGGATACAGGGAGGCAGAGTACTCCTAAAAATATCAATAAAATTTTATATATATTAAGGAGAGTTTAAGATGTCCGGACATTCGAAATTTGCAAACATCAAACATAAAAAAGAAAGAAACGATTCGGCGAAGGGGAAGATATTTACAAAGCTGGGCCGTGAGATCGCAGTAGCGGTAAAGGAAGGCGGAGCAGATCCTAATTCCAACAGCCGCCTGAAGGATATTATTGCAAAAGCGAAATCCAATAACATGCCTAACGATACCATTGACCGCAGCATCAAGAAGGCTGCAGGAGATGCCAATGCCGTTAATTACGAGACGGTTACCTACGAAGGCTACGGTCCCAACGGATCTGCAATCATTGTAGAAGCCTTGACGGACAATAAGAACAGAACAGCCGGAAATGTGCGCAATGCCTTCACCAAGGGGAACGGCAATGTAGGTTCACAGGGCTGCGTATCCTTCATGTTCGATCGCAAGGGCCAGATTATCATCGACAGGGAAGAATGCGACATGAAAGCAGATGATCTGATGATGCTTGCCCTGGATGCAGGTGCGGAGGATTTTGCGGAAGAAGAGGACAGCTTCGAGGTGTTGACCGGACCCGATGATTTCAGTGCGGTAAGAGAGACCCTGGAGAAAGCCGGAATTCCGATGCTTCAAGCTGATGTTACGATGATACCCCAGACCTGGGTGGAACTTAAGGATGAGCAGGACATTAAGATGATGAACCGTATCCTTGATCTGCTGGATGAGGATGATGATGTACAAGAGGTGTACCACAACTGGGATGAGTAAAAAAGAGGTACAGGAAGTATATCATAACTGGGATAACTAAGGGAAATATAGATAGAAGCCAGTGATTTCAGTACTTTAAGTGATTTCAGAGATGATTTTAACAGTAAATCAAAAGTAAATATGGACAAGATTTTATTCAATGATGATGTGCAGTAAAAATCACTTGAATCATTATTGCAAATTCTATCCTCCAAGTATATCGTAGCTATTATGATGGTGTACATGGAGGATTTTTTGTGTTTAAAATGATATAGTTAAAGAATTTTCGTTCGATTGTCAGAGCTAACCAGAGTATTAATTATCAAGAACACTCGTTTGCATTTTAAATACCAATATGCTATACTATAAATTACATTAACAAAAAAAGGAGACAAAATGGCAGAAAAATTTTATGAAAATAAAAACTTTGAAAATTTAAAAATGGAGCATGAAAGAATAGAAGATTACGAGTTTTATAATTGTACTTTTCAAAATTGTTCTATTGAAGAGTGTGTTTTGGCTCACTGTTCTTTTATCGAGTGCAGATTTATTAATTGCAAGATTGTAAGTACTAAAGTTGAGTTTTCACAGGTTAAATATGCAGAATTTGAGAAGTGTAACTTAATTGGTGTTAACTGGCATGCCTTTCTGCCAGCTGGAAGTATTGCTGACTCTATCACCAAACTAAAAGAATGTATCCTGAAGTATAATAGTTTTATACATATGAATTTTAGAAAGTTCAACTTCTCCTTAAACACGATACAGGACTCTGCTTTTGAAGAATGTAATTTGATGGAAAGTGTTTTCAAAGATTGCAGACTGGAATCAACACAGTTTTCAAGGTGTGATATGAGAAAGGCTGACTTTCGTGAAGCCACCGGATACCAAATCAGTATAACTACGAATAAATTGAAAGAAGCCAGGTTCTCATTTCCGGAAGTAATAAATCTATTAAGTGAATTAGCTATAAAGGTAAACTAGAGGAGATAGCATGATTAAGCCATAGCCTGAAAAAGAATAATCAGGTATCATAAGCAGGAGATCTTTCCTGTTGTTATATATTATATAAAACTTATTATCGGAGGACAGGAAATGAAAGTGATACATACAAAGGACAGGCTGGTAAGTGATTTATCGTTAAATAGTAAGATTAAAGGGATAGGACAAACGGGGGATATGAATGCTGAATTGATACCGGGCAGTAGCGATATTGATCTGTTTGTTTTATGTACTGCGATTCCGACTGAAGATGAAAGGAAACAAGTCTATGAAAAATATTCGGAGGAATATTCGGAATGTCTGATGAATGTGTGCAGCGGAGGAATCTGGGGATATGGAGATATATTAATTGTTGATGGAACCGATGTTATGTTTATGTATTTTACAATAGAGGAGATGGAACGGTATTTGGACGAGGCCCTGCAAGGAAATCATTTGGACAAAGTGGGAGGCTTCTATCCAACTGGAAGATTATCCAGTATTGAAAACATAAATATTTTGTATGAAGCTAATTCTATCTGGTCAAAACGGAAGGAAAAAGTTAAGAAGTATCCGGCTGATTTGTTTCAAAAACTATATCATTATCATATTTCCAATGTACTGGATGAAGAAGATTTGGGAAGAGTAATCTTAAGGAAAGAAGTAATGTTTTATCATAATGTGCTGGAAAGTTCGATCGACCACATCTTACAGGCTCTGTTTGCAGTAAACTCAACCTATTTTCCAAGCAGAAAAAGAAGCGAGCAATATATCAAAGCATTTGAATATAAACCTGTGGATTGTTATGAACGGTTGCTTCGGATCATAGAAAATTCTGTTGCACCGCAAAGGATGGATGAATCAGTGAAGGAATTGAGGAATATCACTTTGGAGATAAAAGAAATCGGAAAAATGCTATACAAATGATAATCCGTATAACATATAGCCTTTGTTAGCTGGAGGTATTTCATGGAAAAGCAATTGATGAAAGAAGAAATTCGGTTTGAAGTACTAACGGAAAAGAATATTGCCCCCGACTGGCATCCGGAGCTTGAGCTTGTATTTGTTCTGCAGGGAAGCGGCTGGCTGCATTTTGAGGGGAATGAGCCGGTATATACCGTAAGGGCGAATGATATTTTTGTAATTAACAGTTTTCAAAAGTGCAGCCTTGCTCTGGATATGGGAGCGATGGCGTTGTCGCTGCGGGTTTCCAGTTTGTTTTTGGCATTGTTTTGCCCGGAGGCAGAAGCACCGTGGATCGAATGCAAATCCTTTTTGTTTTCAGAAAAAGAACAGCAGGCTTTTGATGTGCTGCGAAGAGATCTGGCACATGTTTTTCAGGCACGGTTTAAAAGGGAGGGTGCTCTATCCACTCATCTGAGAAGTCAGGTGGCTTTGCTGATTAATGACCTGTTTCAAAGCTTCATGGTAAGCAGGTCGCATTCTGACAGCTATGATAAGGGGCAGGAGCATCTGCGCAGAGCCATCGGTTACATTCACAGAAATTATAAGGAGAATATCTCCCTTTCGGATCTTGCACAGTATACCTATCTGAGTCCTTCCTATATCTCCAGAAGCTTTAAGAAATATCTTGGTGTTACATTTACGGAATATCTGGTTCAGCTGCGTCTGTTTTATGTGCTTTCCATGCTGAGAGGAAATGCCACTGTAACAGAAATTGCATACGAAACTGGCTTTTCCAATGCCAGCTCCTTAATTGAGGCCTTCAAGAATTATAAGGGAATAACACCGGGTCAGTACCGGCGGGAGAGAAGCAAAAATGAAATTCAGGAGGAAGCTTCTTTTTCGGCTGATACGGAAGAATTGTCGGATGTGTTTGAAGCCCTGATGAAGTATGCAAAGATACCCGAGAATCCTGCCCAGGTACCTCCTGCAAAGGTCCTGGAGGTGGAGGCAGATATCTCGGTGAGCGGAAAGCGTCTGTCACATAACTGGAAGCGGCTGATTAACGCAGGATATGCCAGAAATTTACTGGATGCCAAGATGCAGCAGCAGGTACAGCAGCTCCAGGACAGCATCGGGTTTCAATACATTCGTTGCAAAGGGCTTCTGGATGACGACATGATTCTATATACGAAGGATATCTTAGGAAAAGTAACTATGAATTATGTCTATATCGATGAAGCGGTCGATTTTATTCTCTCAGCAGGAGCGAAGCCTTATTTGGAGCTAAGTCATATGCCTTCGGTTTTATCCGGACAGCAATCCTATCTAATGCGCAGGCCAACCTGTATTGCAGCCCCTACGGACCTTCTGCTCTGGCAGCGGCTGGTCGAGGAGTTGATGAAGCATCTGGTGCAGCGTTATGGGATACCGCAGATGAAGCAATGGTTGTTTGCACCCTGGACATCCCCTGACTTCTCTGACTTCGGACTGTTTACGCTGGAGGAATATCTGGATATTTACAGCACCGCTTACAAAGCGATTAAAGAAAGCTGTGCCGGGTTCAGAGTTTGCGGCTCCGGAAGTCTGGTACATGCGAGGGAAAGAATCGATTGGTTTCTTAATGAATGCCGGGAGAGAGACTGTATGCCCGATATCTTGTCCTTTCATTCCTTTGCTGCCGTGCAGCCGAGCGAGGAGACAGATACAATAAAGCTGGAAGAGACCAGCACAGCGTTTTATCTGGCAGTCAGCAGTGATGAGCAGTATTTGTCAAATGCATATAAAAATATAAAAGAGCTTACGGCAAAAAGAGGGCTGGAGCATTTGCCGGTGCTTCTGGATGAATGGAGCAATAATATATGGCAGAGAGATTTGTGCAATGATACCAGTTATAAATCAACCTATATTTTTAAGTCAATATTAGAAAACTATGACAGCTTCTACGGGATGGGTTATTTTAATATCGGTGATCAACTGGATGAGATCGCCCCTGCACCGGAGCTGTTCCATGGAGGGTTCGGCCTGTTTACACGGAGAGGGCTGCCGAAGAGTGCTTACCGTGCGATGCAGCTTTTGGGAAAGATAGGTGACCGCTTGGTGGCTAAGGGCAGCGGGTGGTTCATTACAAGTACCGAGGATGAGGTTCAAATATACTTATATAATTATTGCCACTATGATTTGCTTTACCGCTACCGGCATACCACGAATCTTACGAAAACAGACCGCTACAAGGTGTTTAATGAGAAACAGCCCCTGTCCTATCA
>JAEZFH010000386.1 GCA_023437885.1 Bacillota bacterium
ACATATACATGGCTCCAAGGGTGTAATCACTGGTACGGCTGATCTTATATTTGAAATACTCTGCTGTTTTGCAAATATTATCAGCAGTAATTGTGTCAAACGTTAACATAATAGCCTCCTAAATCTATTTGTAATTTAATTTCTTTATATCATGAGCAAAAAGCGAGTTTATAGTCCTAGGCTGCGCTCGTATGATACAAGTAAGCTTGATCGTACTCACGTCGCTTCTTTATATCATGAACATAGAACGTGTTTATGAACTTCAGCTCCGATCACGAGATACAAGCAAGCTTGATCTCGCGCACAACGCTTCATTATACTATATCATTTATTTATATCACATCATGTCGAATCTGTCCAGACAGCATACGCTCGGTGATTTTTAGTTATTGTGCCGCAGCTTATGCATTCTTATCCATCTGACTGAAGGTCATATTATAGCGAATGTGAGCAAATACGGGCATAGCTGCGTATTAGCAAAGACAGGATAAATCAATATATTTTAAGGATTTTTCAATCATCAAGGAATCTTAAATTTTTCTAAATTAGGTAGCAAGATCGAGGCTGATTATGATAGAATTGCATAAGGGAGAATATCAGTCAATGGAAAAGGAGATATCAATGAAGCTGTTATTGGTGGCGGTGAATGCCAAATATATACATTCCAATCTGGCTGTATACAGTCTTCGGGCATATGCTAAGCAGCAGGGATATACGGAGCAGATATCACTGGCAGAATATACGATTAATCATTCCCGGGAGGATATATTAAAGGGAATCTATCAGGAGCAGGCGGATGTCATCGCTTTTTCCTGCTATATATGGAATATCGAACTGATCCTCAAGCTTACCAAGGAACTCAAGAAGGTGCAGCCAAAGGCCAGGCTTTGGCTCGGTGGTCCCGAGGTATCCTATGATGCGGAGAAATGTCTTTTAAAGAATGACGAGCTGGAGGGCATCATGCTGGGGGAGGGTGAGCATACCTTTCTGGAGCTGGTAAGGTATTATGCCGAAGGATCATCCGGATTGGAGCAAACAACGAGTGGCAGGCTCTACGAGCCACTCTTATGTTCAACAACGAGTGGCAGGCTCTGCGAGCCACTCTTATGTTCAGTATCGACAAGCGTCAAGCCGCTGGCCTTAAGTTCAATAAATGGAATTGCATACCGGAAGGGAAGCGATGTGATTATGACAGGGGCGAGGCTGCCGCTGTCCCTGGATGAGCTTCCCTTTCCGTACGAGGATATGGAGGATTTCAAGAACCGGATTATTTACTATGAAAGCAGCCGGGGCTGCCCCTTCTCCTGCAGCTATTGCCTTTCCTCCATTGATAGAAGGGTTAGGTTTCGGGATACGGAGCTGGTGAAGAAGGAATTGAAGTTTCTGCTGGACCGGGAGGTCCCTCAGGTAAAATTTGTGGACCGTACCTTTAATTGCAACAAGGCCCATGCAATGGAGATCTGGCGCTTTATTAAAGAGCAGGACAACGGCATCACCAATTTCCACTTTGAAATATCGGCAGATTTGCTGGAGGAGGACGAAATCGCGTTCCTCGCAACCCTGCGGCCTGCCCAGGTGCAGTTGGAAATAGGAGTTCAAACCACGAATCCGGCATCGGTGGAGGCAATCCGGCGAAAGATGGATTTAGAGCGGTTGAAGAATAATGTCCATCGGATCAGAGCAGGAGGGAATATCCATCAGCACCTGGATCTGATCGCCGGCTTGCCCTGTGAGGATTATTCCTCCTTTGAGCGTTCCTTCCGGGAGGTGTATGAGCTGAAGCCCGACCAGCTGCAGTTGGGTTTTTTAAAGGTGTTAAAGGGATCTCCCATGGAGGAAGCAAGCAATGCCTATGGTATTGTATATCGGGACGAACCGCCCTATGAGGTGCTCTATACACAAAATCTGACCTTTGATGAGTTGCTGAAGCTGAAGGGGATCTGCGATATGGTGGAGATCTATTATAACAGCGGTCAGTTTAAGAATGCAGTGACATATCTGGAGCACTTTTTTATGTCACCCATGAGGCTCTATGAGGCAATCTATGATTATTACGAAAGCAAAAACATGGATTCTCAGGCTCATAGCAGAATAAAGCGCTATGAGCTGCTGTGGGATTTTTTTCATGAGAAGATATTTAACGCTTTACCGGAAGCAGTTTGCGGGGAGAGAAGGGCTTCAAGCAGTTTGTTTGAAGAGATTCTTTTGATGGACCTGTTGCTCCGGGAGGGCATAAAGAGCAGGCCCTCCTTCACCCGGAAAAAGCAGGGAAAGAATTATAAGGAATACTATGACCGGTTCCGCAGGGAGGACATGCAGGATCATAGGCCGCAACAAGGGCAGGAGCAACGGCTGCAGCAAGGGAAGGAACAAAAGCTGCAGGAGGAGCAGGAGCAAAGGTTCCCACAGGGAAAGGAGCAGAACCCCCGGCAGGAACAGGAGCAGAAGCTTCCGCACAATAAGCTTCATATTGAGGAGTTCACTTATGATATCGCTGCATCGGCAGAGGCCGGAACGGCAATAAAAAAGAATCAGCTTCTGCTGTTTGATTACCGCAGAAGGGACCCGATTACAAAATCGGCGTTTGTTACAGTGTTGGAAAAATGCTAATATCCAAATGGAGCTTTGCAATAGGAGGAGGTATACTATGGCTATTCAAAGGATATCAAAAAAGGAACGGGAGAGGATGGAGCGCATCATTGCAGCTCTGAACCGGGAATATACCACGGAATTCAAGATATTCTTAAATCATGAAAACCCCTGGCAGCTTTTGATCGCAACCATCTTAAGTGCACAATGCACGGATGAGCGTGTCAATATAGTTACCAAGGATTTGTACAAAAAATATACAAGTCTGCAGGCTTTTGCAGATGCGAAGCAGGAGGAACTGGAGAAAGATATACATTCCACAGGTTTTTATAAGAATAAGGCGAAAAATATCATTGCCTGTGCCAAAGAGCTGATTGAAAAATATCACGGGGAGGTACCCAGCGATATAGATGCCCTGACCGGTCTTGCGGGAGTCGGCAGGAAGACGGCGAATGTCATTCGCGGAAACATCTTCCATGAGCCAAGCATTGTTGTGGACACCCATGTAAAGCGCATTTCCGGACGGCTCGGCTTCACTGTGGAAGAAGATCCGGTAAAGATAGAATTTGATTTGATGAAGCTTCTGCCCAAGGAGCAGTGGATTGCCTATAACATTCAGATTATTACCCTCGGCCGTACCATATGCACCGCAAGAAACCCAAAATGCGAGGATTGCTTTTTAAGAGAAGAATGTGTATATATCAAAGGTAATAAAACCGTCCGGTAACCGGAAAACGGGTAGACATCTACCCCTGATACACGATGCCGGGACGGCGCCTTTGACAGAAGAAAAAACGGCTTTGATCACTGATCGGGTAACTCATTTTATGGAAATAAGATACCAGGAACTGCATAAAAACAAAGAAATGATTTAAGAATAATAAAAAAAACTTGATAGAATGATAAAAGTATCTTAGAATAATCATTACATCTGAAATTGTTTGCTTTTGATCTCATTCAGCTCCAGTATCAGTGTTGCCTTATTCCTGATCCTGGTCTGGGATACAATTTCAATGATCGCATCAATTTTATCCGGGCAGTTTTGGCAGTGATAGATCTGGGCTAACAGGCGGTATGCCCTTGTGGCATCCGTAAGGCAGGAATAGATGCTGAATTCCAGCACCCTCCGGGCATCGTCTTCATACCCCAGGTCCTGTAACCGCTGAGACCATTTCTGGAGCATGCTTACGAAAGCGGTATAATTATTATCGTATTCGGACAAGAGTGTAATATTCGCAGCCCCATACTGGTATTTTAGCTCAGTATTGGTCTGACCGCAGAGGTTAAGCATCTTGCGGCCGGAGTATATACGAATGAGATCCCGGTAGGAATTGATGGTTTCGTCTTCATGATCCTCCATTGGGAGGGAAGCAAGGGATACCGTAAGATAATCGAGGTCAGAGATATCTTTTTTGCGTGTCAGATTGGAAGCCTGTTCCTTTTTCCAAAAGAGATCCATGGTTTTTTTGGAGAATTTGCTATCCTTTCTGAGTTCGTATTGCAGCCATAGAGCAAAAATAAGGATGAGCACGGAGGTTATCGGGAGACCCATAAGTATTCACAGCCTTTCGGGAAATGTAAAATTATAAAAGAGGTGAAATGTATGAATTTCTACAGTAAAAAAACAAAAAAAATTATTTCTACCATTATTATCATCATATTGGTACTGTCCATGACGATACCAACGATTCTGAGCGTATTGAACTAGACAAACGGTTTGACCGGAGGATTGCTATGTATGTTGTTTTTAATATACATAATTCTTTTGCAAAAGTCAACGAACGAAAGAAAAACTTGAATAATCTCCTGTATATGTTAAAATAGGAAGAAGTCACAAGAAGTAGCACATCGTGATAAAACAAAAGGATTTGATCTATGCCATATAATAGCTTGCTATATCATGGCATGATATTAGAAAAGGAGGATGACTATGGGCAGGAAGAAAATTATGATGTCTGCAATTTTTTTACTATCCATTTCCTTTTTGTTCATGACAAGGGAATTGCTGTTCCAATTCGACTTGTATGCGGGAAATGCAGTACATGCATCTGCGAAAGAGAATGGAAATACAATAGTAAAAGGCGTATTCATAGATGGAGTTGAAGTCAGCGGAATGACGAGAGAGCAGGCAGAAACTGCAGTCAAGGATTACGTGAAAGAGTTAGGCAGTAAAGGTGTTGCCATCATGGTCGGCAGCAATGTGGTGTATACCACGGTAGGTGATTTGGGCTATGAGATGGAGGAAAACGATAACATCGATACCGCGCTGTCTCTGGGTATGAGCGGCAATCTGATTAAGCGGTATAAGGATATGAAGGATATTGAACAGGGGAGTATAGTGTACCCTCTCTCCTTCATCTATGATGAAACCAAGATCAAGAGCATTGTTGAGACGGATGTGAGTGCGTACAATGTAGCTCCGGTCAATGCAACCGTTGTCAGAAAGAACGGTGCGTTTATTTATGGAGATCATATCGTCGGCAGCAAGGTAAATGTTGAGGCTACCGTTAAAACTGTTGCTGATGCAATTGATAACTGGAATCTCCAGGATATCGTAGTGGATGCAGTAGTTGAGGAGGATCTCCCGATTTATACCAGAGAGGTAGTAGAACAATGCAATACTGTACTGGGGACCTTCACAACGGAATATGCGGATTCGGCGGAGGGAAGAGCAGCAAACCTGGCTAATGGTGCAAGGCTGATCAATAATGGAGTATTGTACCCCGGGGATGTATTTTCTGCTTATGATTATTTGACCCCTTTCACCAAGGCGAACGGTTACTATGTAGCGGGTGCATATCTGCAGGGCAAGGTAATCGACAGCGTCGGTGGAGGAGCCTGCCAGGTAACAACCACCCTGTATAATGCGGTGCTGAATGCCGAGCTTGAGGTGGTGGAACGCCAGCCTCATTCCATGACCATCAGTTATGTGGATTTATCCAGGGATGCAGCAATTGCAGGAACCTATAAGGACTTTAAATTCAAGAATAATACGGACGCGCCTATTCTGATTGAGGCAACAACAAAAGGAAGAAGAATTACCTTTAAGCTATGGGGTAAGGAGACCAGAGACAATAAGAACCGGACAGTGAAATATGTTTCCAAGACAATATCTGAGACAGCTCCTCCGAAGGATGTGATCACAGAGGATCCGACCCAGCCGGAGACCTACCGTAAGGTGACCCAATCAGCACATACCGGCTACAGGGCTGAATTGTACAAGGTAGTATATGAAAACGGAATCGAGGTCAGCAGAACGCTGGTCAACAAGAGCAGCTATGCTGCGGCTCCCAAGTATGTAACTGTGGGTACCAAAAAGGAAGTAAAGGAAGAAGACCCGAAGGACCCGACAGACCCGAAGGACAAAAATGGCAAAAAGGATAAAGAAGATAAAAAGAATAACGATAACAATACTCAGCAGGAAACAGATGATCAGAGTTCCATAGAGAGCGGAACCCAAGGCAACCGCACGAATCCGGAGGGACAGGTGCAGGCGGATGTCTGGAATAACATCGATCTGGAGTAGTG
>JAEZFH010000399.1 GCA_023437885.1 Bacillota bacterium
GTCGTGGCTTCCTCCGCATAACGGTACCGCATGAAGATATTCGCCACATCCCGGAAGATGATCCGGTTATATTTGAAATGATCTCTCACTCTCTCCGCCAGCATGGATATCGTCTCCTGCGGTCCCAGCACAAAGCCCTCTCTTCTCAGCAGCTCCAATACCCTCAAAAAGCTCAGGTACATTCTTCTGCTGTTATCTGCCCTGTCATAGTTCCTACGGTAACGGTAAGCTAGGATATAATAATAAGTAATCAAAAGAAAAAGCAGAATGAGCACGCCTCCTACGGATACCAGGATTCCCGTTGTCACCTCATTGATCTTTCTCTTCTTCTCTAAATCCAGTGCCGTCGCTTCCCCGGAATACGGAGCCGTGGAGCTTTCCAGCATTCCTTCATAATGTCCCGAAGGAATTTCCATCCCGGGACTTTCCTTTTGCAGCTCTGCCCATCTGGTATAACGTACCTCGTAAAAGGGTGCGGTAGCTTCAAAAGGAATCCAGCCGACTCCTTCAAAATAAGCCTCGGCCCAGGCATGTGCCTGGCTGTTCCTGATAGGGTAAAAATTATCCTCGTCCTGGTTCTCAAATTTGGCGACAAAGCCTTCCACATAGCGGGTCGGAATACCGATGCACCTTCCAAGCACTGCCATGGCAGTGGCATAAGAGGTACAATAGCCTTCCTTCCCCTCAAATAGAAAATAGTCGATAAAGTCCCTGTCCTCCGGGGGATTCTTCGGTGACAGATTGTAGGTATAGGTTCGCAGATACTGTTCAATTGCTTTCAGCTTATCATACTTCGTATCGTAGTCAGCTGTAATCTCCAGTGCCAGTTCCCTTACCCTGGAAGGAAGCTCCTGCGGAAGTACGGTGTATTTTTCCTGTATCAGCTTCGCCCGTTCTCCAAGCAATTCGTAAAAGTTCCATCTTGAAACCGGGTTCTCCGTATTATCACGGGAGAGAGGATTGGATAGCAGCCATTCCAGCGAATCCAGCTTAACACTCGGCGCCGCACGATAAGAGAAGTCATCCGAATCCCTAAGCATCCTGACAAACTCCTCCCCCTGCAAATTCATCTCAAAAAAGATATCCTCATAGGCCGTACCTCTTCCTCTTGGCTCTTCAAAGGTAATATTGGCTGGCTCCGCGGCTGGATAGGCTGTCTCGGACAGCATGTCATAGGAACTCATTTTCAACGGATAGAAAAAGGTCTTCGTCTTAATGGCATTGTACTGCAGCTTCAAGACGACCCGCTCGACAAACCGGTTATTCTCCAATACCTCCAGGTCCTGTCTTGAAAGAGCATATGCCAGCTCCTTGTAATCCAAACGGTATTCCGATTCCCCGGGAAGATAACTCTCCCCACTCTTCTCCCAGCTGTGACCGGTATACACATCACTTACGGAACCGATCAGATAGACCGATCTGTTTCTGACTGATCCGGTAAACCTCATGGCCACCTTATCATCCTTAAGCAATGCGCCGTTTTCGCTTTCCAGCTCTCCTCCATCCTCCGAATACCCGGTGAGGCTGATAAAGAATTCCGTTGGTTGCTTACTGAAGTAGTAACTCATATCGGACCGCCAGGTTTCAATCTGTTCCTTGATATTGCGGTAGACATAGCGGACTGCGGTCCATCGGATCGGCTCCGGCTTGGAGGGCATCGCTACGCACAAGACCGCCAGGAGCAGGCATACCGGTGCCAGATAAAGAATACTTTCTTTTTTCTCCTGTTTTCCGGCTTTGCGCGTGTAAATAATCCCATAGCACTCCACTAGAATGGACAGGATGTAAAAAATACTGATACCCACCACCATCTTAGGAATATCCACTCTAGTGATACTCAGGATAATCATTCCTGTAATCAGCGTTACTGCCAGAATGATCTTACTTAACTGGCTTTTCGTCAGCAGGATGAACAACAGGGCTCTGAGATAGCCGGTAAGGAAGATTGTAAAAGTTGAGAAGCCTGCCTGATACAACTCCTCCGAGCCGTTATAGCGGGCAATCCAGGCCATATATTCCTGTGCCCAGGCCATCGGATTAAAGTGTCTTACCCAAAACAGGAAAGCCGATATCGGAATTATACTTATGATCACAAGATATGTTACCGCATTCTTCCTGTTAAGATGAATTAAATAAATGCTTACCGCCGGGAGAAAGGAAAAGAAGGCAGTTAAAAAGACCGGCACCTTTAGCTCGAAGTACTGGTTCAAAGCTAAGGAGAATGCCCAGCTTAAGGCCATACTCAGCAGGGAATGATAGATCTGATATAATCTTTCTTTGTCACGAAACATAAAGCCCCCCATAATGCCGCCTCAAGCGGCCCGAGGATGCCGGCCTTTCCGGCATCCTTTTCAACCTAATACACGCTCTTTGCGTTAGCTTATGCCCGCCTCTTGAGTCAGAATGTCGGCGATCTCGTCCCCGGACATGATCTGATATACCTCAATGCCGGAAGCTCTCATTCCATCCATTCGCTGCTTCGTTTCCTCGGATACATCGTCACTGATGAACAGGATGCAGACACGGTTCCCACCGGAAACCGCCTTCATTGCCGCCAGATAGAGCTCCATGGTCAGAGTATGGGTGGCGGCCACGCAGAACACTCCTTGCTCTCCCCGGAGCAGTCTCTCCTGAAGCAAATCACTGAGAGGAATTTGGCTATTGAAGCGAATCCGTACGCAGGCCTTATAAAAGGAATTAAAGTCCGCCTTCGAGGCTATTTCAACCAGCTTCATTCCTTCCATTTCATAAATAATCTTTGAGGGTATATTCCGCTGGGCATAGAAATTAGCGATGGCCAGGACACTCTCGATGATCTTATCCTCGGCAATCACAATCTTAAGCTCTTCCTCCTCCATTTTTCCAAGATCCATGAACAGGAATATCTGCGCCTTGGGAATATGCTGATATCTTCTGCTGATCAGCTCCCGCATTCTTGCCGAAGCCTTCCAGTGAATCCGTTTCCTGCTGTCTCCCGGGTAGTATTTTCTAACCTCCGTATCCAGCTCCTCCTCCGCGGAATTGCTAAAGCGCAAGGGGTTTTTGACATCGGCCTGGGACGGCGCAATTCCTAACTGCTCCAGGGGTACCACTCTTGGCAGCACTACCGCCTTCAGTTTCGTGGAAAGGGGATAGGTGATCCGGAAAAGATAGAGAAAATCGGTCACTTCTATAGAATCAACACCTACATAATATTCTCCCCGGTAGTTGCATCGGATTCTTGTCTCCATACGCTCGCTTTCACTGGGGAGCAGACTGTATTCTGTAATTGCACGGGTTGATTCAATCGTGGATTTATCGCTGAGAAAATTTACCTTGACATTACGAAAGGTGATAAAATCCTCATTGGCGATTACAAAGGAATAGGTCGTCCAGTCTCCCTTTACCACCAGATAGGCATCCATGGATTGATAAATCTTAAAGCGGAAATATACATATACTGTATATAAAAATGCAATCGCCGGAAGGAGCAGTGAAAGATAAAACAATGCATAGGAGATATTTCCTCCGTAATAAGAGGCAAAAATACTGCTCCCGATGATGGCTGCTGTAAAAATCAACCGGTTTAATCTCATAGAACTCTCCACTCTACTGAGTATGCAATTGGATGCACCGTCAGTTAATTTGCTAATACCGGTATCGGCACCTTGGCAACGAGATTTTTCAGAATTTTTTCTACTTTGGTCTGGGACAGCCTGGCTTCGGGAGCCAGTATAATCCGGTGAGCCAGTACCGGATGAATCAGGCGCAGAATATCATCGGGAATACAGTAATTCCTTCCCTCCAGATAGGCTAATGCCTGGGATGCGCGCAGCAATGCCAGGGTTGCCCTGGGACTGGCACCCAAGGCGATGTTACTGTCCTTTCTGGTTTCCTGGATGACCTTAGTGATATAGAGGATCAAATCCTGATTCACTTTAACCTCTTCCACTTCCTTCTGCATCTTCAATACGGTATCTCCGTCCACTACCTGTTCCAGCTTTTGTGCCAGCTGACGGCTTAAAAATCGTTCGGCCATAACCTTTTCATCCCCGGCCTGCGGATAGCCGATGGAGATCTTCATCATAAAACGATCCAATTGAGCCTCCGGAAGATTATAGGTTCCCAGATAATCAATGGGATTCTGGGTAGCAATCACCATGAACGGCCTGGGGAGCGGATAGGTTATGCCATCCACCGTTACCTGCTTCTCCTCCATCGCCTCAAGTAAGCTTGCCTGGGTCTTGGGTGAGGTACGGTTGATTTCATCTGCAAGGATGATATTATTCACAATCGCACCCTGGGAATACTCAAATGTACCAGATTGCATATTGTAGATGGATAAACCTGTCACATCACTGGGCAGGGTATCCGGTGTAAATTGAATTCGGGTAAAGCCGCAATGGATGGTCTGAGCCACCGTCTTGGCCAGCGTGGTCTTTCCGACTCCCGGAACATCCTCCAGAAGCAGATGTCCGCCGGCAAGCAGCGCCACCAGGGTATGCTCGATTACTTCCTTCTTACCAACAAGGATTTGCTCCATATTATGTACCATTTCAGCAATTTTCTTTTGATTCTCCATCCTATTCCCCTTCTCCTTTATTAATAGTAAACCCTTCCATTATTATACTTTAATTGTAGATTTCTTATCAAGGTAAGAATTGCACTACTTTTTGTGATTTTTATTGTAGTTTTGGCGAATTGATGACTTGAACTTAATCTGCTTTATGCAAAAAGGATGCCAAACCTATCGCTTATGCAACAGGCCGGGCATCCGAAAGTATTTTATTTATAGTTTTTCAACCAAACCATTCAGCAGCTTCACTGTATTTTTGATTGCAATTTCTTCAAATTCCTTGTAGCTCATCTCTGCACTATGATCCGCCTTATCCGATATAGCCCGGATAATTAAGAACGGAACCTGATTCAGAAATGCGGTCTGTGCAATGGCCGCACCCTCCATCTCGGTGCAATAACCGTTGAAGTGCTCCGCAAGCCGGGTCTTTATCTCATGATCCGAGATGAACTGGTCTCCGCTTACGATTCTTCCGATATGTACTCCGATCTCCGGAAGCTTTTCCGAGCATACCTGCTTCGCAAGATCAATCAGATGCTCATCCGCGGGGAAGATAGAGGTCTCCATTCTTGGAATTACTCCTGCCGGATAACCGAAGCCGGTTGCATCCACATCATGCTGCTGTGTATCCAGGGATAGAACGATATCAGCAATATCAATTTCATTTCTCAACGAGCCGGCAACTCCGGTATTTATGACGGCTGTTACCCCAAAGAGATCGATCAGTATCTGGGTGCACACCGCAGCATTCACCTTGCCGATCCCACATCGTACCACAACCGCATCCCGGCCCTGCAAAATTCCCTCATAGAACTCCATGGAGGCAACCGTTCTCACCTGAACCTCCTGCATCTGTCCCTTCAGGATATGAACCTCTTCGTCCATTGCACCGATAATACCAATTTTCTTCATTGTATTTTCTCCTCATTCCAGATAAATTAATAAGATTATATTTTATATTCTATGTCCTGTCAATGAATCAACCCGGATATTGCCTCTGCCGATACAGCTCTATATCTGCTTAGGCCTTTATCATCTGTTTTGCTGTACAAAGCCCAGTTCGTTACCGTCAGGTCAACGATAGTATATTTACGAGTACCATAAGGCATTGTTTCTATTTGGTAGTTCAAATCGGTTAATATCTGCTACTGTTCCAGATTCGCCTTAATCCGCGTAAGCAGCGCTTCAAAGGCTTCTACCTCCTCTTCCGTAAAACCCTTGTAAAACAACTGATTCATCTGCTCGGATACAGCGTCGTATTTGTCGCGGTATGCCTTTGCCTTCTCCGTAATTTGGATAAAAATTTGCCTTCGGTTTTCCTTATCGGGAATGCGTTCCACCAAACCGCTTTCTTCCATCCGGTCCAGCATACTTGTTAAGGTCGTCTTTGCCAGGGAGGTAAGCTTGCCTATCTCCGTGATAGACAGCTTGTCATGCTCCCAGAGAACATATAATATCCTTCCCTGGGGCCCATTAAAAGCATCTACCCGGCTTTCCTTCAGCATCTTTTCAAAGGTCCGCCCGCTTAGCTGGTGAATCTGTGAGAGCAGGAAGCCTCCACTTGTCTTCATTCGCCATCTCCTCTCTTTCATCAAACACTTTTTATTCATTTTTACCGTTTGCTGTTTTTCAATGCATAGTTAACAATGTATACCTATATAGATAGTACTATATAGTACCTCTGTCAATGGTATTTCTTCTTTTTTGAAAAATAATTTGCAAAAAATAATGTACTGAGATACAATGTAGTCGATTATAAGTCGCATTCCCGATGACTGTAGCGGATACGGTTGAATTACATATACTTAAAGTATGCGTTATACCGATACTTTTGCCTGGCGGTAAGCTGGTACTTCAGGGCATACCGCAATAAGCCGGCCAAGAGCATGGGCGTTAACCAGTACCGGCCGCAGGGGGGGCTATCCACGCCAGGAGACTGTACCAGGGCCACTTTTCCACGGTAATATCTACAGCATCGCAGCCGCTATAATCAGACGATGGAATGAACTCCAGTGTAGCAGGCAATCCTTTTTAAGGAGCCCAAAAATACACGGCAGGCTTCATCAACAGCAAAAATGAAGATTATTATAGGAAAGGCAAGGTAAGAACGAACAATGGTATATAAAACTTCAGGTGTATGCAGCCGGGAAATCAGCTTCGAAATAGATAAGGAAACCGACACTATAACAGCACTGCAATTCAAGGGCGGCTGTAACGGTAATGCAAGCGGCATCTCAAAGCTTGTTGTCGGTATGAAGGTGGATGATGTGATCCGCAGACTGGAAGGAGTGACCTGTGATTTTAAATCCACCTCCTGCCCGGATCAGCTGGCGAAGGCATTAAAGGAATGGAGGTCCTGAGAATGAAACGTATCGTTTTGACCGGAGGCGGAACCGCAGGCCACGTTACCCCCTGCATTGCGTTGCTGCCCCAATTGAAGCAGGAAGGATATGATATTCAATATATCGGTTCCTATCAGGGGATTGAACGCAAGTTGATCGAAGAATATCACATACCGTATCACGGTATATCGTCCGGGAAATTAAGGAGATACTTTGACCCCAAGAACTTCTCCGACCCCTTCAAGGTACTTAAGGGATATCTGGAGGCTCGTAAATTGTTAAAGGACCTCCAGCCGGATATCGTATTCTCCAAGGGCGGTTTCGTAACGGTTCCTGTGGTTATGGCAGCAAAAAATCATAAGATTCCTGTTATTATCCATGAATCCGATATGACTCCGGGCCTGGCGAACAAGCTTGCCCTTCCCTCCGCTTCCAAAGTGTGCGTGAATTTTCCCGAGACCCTAAATCATCTTCCCGAAGGCAAAGCCGTGCTGACAGGAACCCCGATCCGCAAGGAGCTGTTCTCCGGTAATAAGCTGCGCGGCCTTGATTTCTGCGGCTTTACAGCCAACAAACCCATACTATTGGTGATTGGCGGCAGCACCGGCTCCAGAGTCATCAATGAAGTGGTCCGGGGCATCCTCCCCACACTGCTTCGTGATTATCAGGTAATTCACCTTTGCGGGAAGGATAATCTGGACGAGCGTTTTCATGATACCAGCGGCTATGTGCAATTCGAATATATCAAGGCGGAATTAAGCGATCTGTTCGCGGCTGCAGATCTTGTAATCTCCAGAGCCGGAGCCAATGTAATCTGTGAGCTTCTGGCTCTTCGCAAGCCGAATATCCTGATTCCGCTTTCGGCAAAAGCCAGCCGTGGTGACCAGATTCTGAATGCGGAATCCTTCGAGCGCCAGGGCTACTCCCATCTGTTGAAGGAGGAGGACCTAAGCCCTCACCGTCTTCTGGAAGCAATCAAGACCGTAACTGAGAACAAACAGAGTTATATTGATGCGATGAACCGGAGTGAGCTAAATAACTCCATTGATACCATAATAAAATTAATCAAAGAAACCGCCAATTAGCGGAAAACAAAAAGCTCCTCCAGGAACGAAGGTTTTCACTATAAGAAACCTTCCTTTTTGAAGGAGCTTTTCGATTGCCGGCATAAAATTACCGGTCCAGCTTTGAAGCAATTGCTACGGCAAGAGCGGCGGCTTCTCCGTCTTCATATTTTCCCGGTGCCCAGGTTGTCTTAACCTGGTCCTCCAGGTATCGGGGAATCAGATGCATATGGAAATGGAATATCGTCTGTCCTGCTGCCTCCCCGTTATTTTGGAGTAGATTCATACCATCGCAGCCCAGCTCGGACTGAATCGCTCTCGCAATTTTGCGTGCCACCGGCAGGGCCTTGGCAGCGATATCCTCCTCCAGCTCAAACAGGTTTGCATGGTGTTTCTTGGGCAGGATAATCACATGCCCTTTTGCGGCCGGAAAGATATCCATAATAGCCTTAAAATCCTCATCCTCATACACTGTCGCCGAGGGAATCTCTCCGGCGATAATTTTGCAAAAGATACAATCGCTTTGCATTATAACATACCTCCTATGTCGATTGATATTTCAGCTTATTATTGCAATTTTTTCCAATATTTGATATTATAATAGGCAATACAACCT
>JAEZFH010000413.1 GCA_023437885.1 Bacillota bacterium
CGGAACGCCTTGTCGCACTTTAATGCTTCCATCGGCTCCCAATCACGGATCTTTGTATTCATCGGGTGATCTGCACTGCCGCAGTCCACTCCCAGCCAGCGAAGCTTCTTTTCCCGAACCCAGTCAATGAAATCCAGACTCGGACCGGGATGCCGCAGCATATAGCGTCTCTCATCCGCCGTCTTCTGGTCCCATCCGTATTTGTGATAACCGGTATTGATGATAAGAATATCGCCTTCCCTGACTTCTACTCTTTTCTCAATATCTTCCGGTGTATAGATTCCAAAATCCTCTGCCTGATCGGATAAATCAACCACAGCACCGGGATGGCAGAGCTTCGTCAACTCCAGGGATGCCATATCCCGTCCGGCGGTATCGAAATGAAGAGGACCATCCAAATGAGTCCCTACGTGATTGCTGTGGGTAATTAATTGACCATTGGCACCGTTTGGCGAAAGCCGTTTGAAGAATTTCATCTGAAGCGGTTCATAGGTTGGCCACGGGGGTGTATTAATGCCAATCGGAATAGAAAGCTCATACATCGTAATATCTGACCATTTGCTCATTGTTCTTACCTCCATCACTGAATAATTATTATAAAACCTGACTGTTACCGCTGTTTATGCCAGTGCTGCCTTGCGCAAGTTTCACTTGTTTCAGCACCCGCTATTTGCGTTGATGCTGCGTTGTCGTCAATCGGCGCAGCCACCACTGCGACTCCTTCCTCCGTCTTGCCTCAGCGCAAATATCAGGCACTGAATATCAAGCAAAACTTACGCACTGCAACACTAGGGCCATTTTTTTACGCATGCTTCCAGCGCACTTTTAAAGCATTCCTCGGGAGGATGAACAATCCCTGCTCCAACCTGCCCCACGCCGGCCTGCTTATGAGCAATTCCGGTATTAATGATTGGCCTGATTCCTGTTTCTATCACCTTAAGCAGGTCAATTCCCGTCGGTCCGCCACGGAAATTCAGTACCGGTATCTTATATGCGGAGCCCTCTCCTACGGTAATTTCATACATTTGCTTCGAATAGTTGATTGCATCCGATACCTGGCCTCCTACAACCTGAACAATCGCCGGTGCCGCCGCCATACAAAAACCGCCGATTCCCGCCGTCTCCGTAATGCAGGAATCACCCAAGTCCCCAGCCGCATCCTCCTTTGTATATCCCGGGAAGAAAAGTCCCTCCACCGCTTGCGCGGGACCGGTAAACCAGGTGTCCCTTCCAAGACCCGCAATCCGGATTCCAAAGTCCGTACCGTTACGGCTCATGGTTGCCAGCACGGTACAATATTCAATATCGAAGATCGGATCCATAGTACATTTGCAAGCCGGCATTGAAATATTTAAGAACGTATGATCGTTGCCGTTTAAGAATTTTAATACTGTGATCTTATCTTCATTCGCAAGGTCCGCTTCTAATATCGCGGGGGCAAGCTCCCTGATCAGCAGCGAGGTCCCTGCTTTATTGCGGTTATGTCCTTCATCACCCATCTGTAAGAGCTGTGCTATCATCGTTTTTATGTCAATCTCGCCTCTTATGAGCATCGCTGCTTTGAGCACCGGGTATAGTACCTGTTCAATCCACTGAAGTCGGTGAAGAACCTCATCATCAAAGGCTCCAAAGCGCAGAACCTTCCCGAGTCCTTCATTTAAGGTACAATAAGCCCGGTTACCGAAGGTCTTATTTTCAAGAATCCATACCGGCATGGAATAGGTAACAACTCCCGCCATAGGTCCAACCCCATTGTGCATATTGCAGGGACTAAATTTCAGCTTTCCGGACGCAGCAAGTTCTTCTGCTTGAGTAAGGTTCTCCGCCAATCCTTCATAAACCAGTCCGCCCAGAACAGCTCCCTTCTGAGGTCCGCTCATACGCTCCCAGGTGACCGGAGGTCCCGCATGGAGAATCGTCTCCTTTGTCATGCCCGGTATCTCTTCTCCTGCAATCCCGAGTCCGATTAAGGTGGGCTGTGCTGCAAGGATTCGTCTTAATGCCTCCTTATTTGCCTCTTGTATTCTAGCGTAAAGCTCCGGTTTTTGAAGAAGCCGCAGATTTTTCGCTGCCTCCCGGTCGCCGCACGCAACCGGCTTCCAATCCACCGGCACCACGGACCTTCCCTGCTTCTTTAAATCCTGATAAAATGCTTCCAGACCGAAGTTTACTACATGCAGCTCTTTCTGGAATAATTCATTTAATTTACCCATCCTGTCGGCCTCCTTCCCACATAACGGAGAGTACAAGCTCTGCAAATCGCGTTGCCTGCGCATTCGACGGCAGTACGACAGCTCCCGCCTTTGCCAGCTGTTTCTGCGTTCTGCTCAGGTCCTGGGGATCTCCCCGGGTACCGCAAACCGCAGCAACGATGAGTAATTCTCTTCCCTCTGCCCACGCAGCAGCTCTTGCTTTCTCGATTGCTTCTGCCAGATCCTTGGCCGGATTCTCATGGGCACCGTATCCTATCACGCAGTCAACCAGGATAATCGCACCTTCCGGGTCATGGCTTTCCTGGAGAAGACGCTCGGCACGTAAGGAGGGGTCAATCATCGGATGAGGTCTCCCTGCTGTAAATTCATCATCACCAAAATCAAGAAAGGTATGCTCTCTGCTCCTTGCACTTGAGGCATGGTCAATTCGATCCTCCGGCTGCAAAGGAATGTTGCTGTAAATGTGTCCCAGCTTCGGAAGCAGAAGCTTCATCGCTTCGTCACAGAGAGTTCCTCCGGTATAAAAACCGCGCAGGTACTTCTGGCCCTCCTTCATCCTGGAAGCGTACTCCTTCGCCAGAGCTTTTGCTTGCTCCTCCCCCATTGCAAATCCTGTAAAATCCTCTACCGGCTCCCCTTTTGACAAAGCCACTGCCTTATGGGCAGCGTCCTCCAGACTTATGGCAGCGGTTAGTCCATAAGCTTCAATCTCACTGCGGTCTCCGCCGATAAAGCACACAACGACAGGTTTTCCAGCCCTGGAGGCAAGCGTAAGAATTTCTGTTGCTATTTCCTTCGCCGGAGGTTTACTGATTAATATGATAATTCTTGTTGCCGGATCCTGTGCCAGCGCATCCAGTCCGAGCTTCATCATCCGTCCGCCGATTTCCTTCCTTAAATCCCGTCCTCCGGTACCGATGAGCTGAGTAATTCCACCTCCCAGCCGGTCGATTGCTGAGGCAACCTCCTGAGCACCGGTACCTGATGCTGCCACAATACCGATATCCCCGGCACTTACTACATTCGCAAAGGCCAGAGGAACATGATTAATGATAGCCGATCCACAGTCCGGTCCCATGACCAGAAGCCCCTTTTGATACGCCTGCTCCTTCAGCTCTTTCTCCTCTTCCATCGTAACATGATCCGAAAACAGCATAACATTCATATCCTGATCGAGACAGCTGGCAGCCAGCTCTGCTGCATACCTGCCCGGAACAGAGATTAAGGCCATATTCAATTCCGGATCAAGCTTTTGCGCCCCCGGTAAGGACGAGGTATAATAATCCGTTGCTTTTTCTTCTGTTTTTTTGTCTAATAACTGTTCCATCGTATTCCTGGCTGTTTGAAATACGCTCTCCCCATCACATCTGACTGCTACAAATAAATCGTTTGCGGTAACCGCATCCAATTCAGGTGCTGCAAGTCCGATATTATGGGCTATCTCACGGTTCAGATCCGTCCCCATCCCAACGAGTGCTTCCTGTATTCCGTCCAGCTTCTTTATCTCCTTGCTGATTAGCATCAAGGTCACCGAATCATAATAAGCATTTTTCCTAATCTCAAGCTTTACCAAGCTATTCACCTCCCTGCAATGCGGTTATTGCCAAGACCACTCCGGTAAGTATATCGGTCCCGGAAGAGGCGCCATAGCTTAGAACCCGTCGCCCATAAGCAAGGACTTCCTCTGAACCGGCACCGGAATACAAGGTACGCAAAAGCGATAACATATCCTCTGATAATAAACCCTGTCCACATTGCCTTAAAAATGCTCCGCTTATCACATTGGTATGTTTTGCCGCTTCATTTCCTATGGCATTCACTATTCTATAAGCTGCCTTACTGCTTTTTCCTTTTGCTTTTGAGTCAGCCAGATAGGCTGACAGATATCCTACGATCAGGTCATCCGAGGAAGGGGTAAGTCCGATACCGCAGCCGGCGAGTTCACCCGCCCTCCCGGCAGCCGATACGTCACCGCTTTGGATTACCTCCTCAAATTCCGCTAATCTCTTCTTCACGAAGTCTGCATATGGGTTTTGATACTTTCCCGTGACCAGGGTACTTAAGTCATCCTCACTGCCAT
>JAEZFH010000190.1 GCA_023437885.1 Bacillota bacterium
GAATAGCCCATATTAATTATGAAGCCGATATCCTTGGTATAACTGTAGATAGGAACGTTGTCCAGGAAGGAAACCCGGGGTGCAGTGATAAACCGGTACGGGATACGGTTGGTAAATGCGGAAGCCAACGAGAGCAGGGGGATAAAGTAAATCAGAAGCCTTCCTGCCGCTCCGAGACGGTAGTCCTTTTTAATAAAGTTTATCGAAGTGATCAGCAAAACAGGTGCAACTAAAATAACCCCCAGATATTTTAATCTCTGGAAGATAAAAATCAATTCCTTCGGTGCCGGAAAGCTAAGTGCTTCCATCAGCAGCCAGAATGATACCAGCAAAGTCAGCCCCATCAAACGCCAGGAAATATCCGCCAGGCTTGTTTGGGCGAGTTTAACAATCAATATAACACTAATTACAAATCCAATTGCATAAATTACTCCGAATATCATAAGCAGCCCCATGTACTTTGCAGACATGATATCCTTTCTTCGACATATTTCATATGTACAGTCTACCAAAAATGTCCAAGACATGCAAATAATAATTAGTACTAACCGCATTTTATGTTTGTTCCTGTCATAATAAACAGAGGAATGGCGAGTCGGGATGACATCGTCTTTTCTGCAAATAATTTTAAAAATACGGTAATAATTTATCCGTATGGATGGATTTCATGCTACAATAATAGCAAAAGGAATCACACAAACATCATTGCCTGAAATATGCTCGCATTTATATGCTGCTACGGCGGCAGAAACAACAAGCCGCAAAACGCTTGTCTTATGTTAGGAGGGATATTATGAAAAGAAGAACCGTGTTGGTTACCGGCTCCTCCCGGGGCATCGGAAAAGCCATCGCCGTAAAATTTGCCAAGAAAGGCTATGACGTCATCATTAACTGCGCCCATAATGAAGAAGCTCTGCTGAAAACAAAAAATGAAATCGAAGGCTATCAGGTCTCCTGCCATGCCTTTCTTGGAGATATGGGGAATTATGAGGAAGCCAGAGAATTGTTCCGCCAGATAAAAAAGCTGTATACAAACATCGACGTCCTTGTCAATAACGCAGGTATCTCTTATATAGGCCTATTAACCGACATGTCCCCGGAGGATTGGAGCCGGGTAATCTCAACCAATCTGACCTCCGTCTTTCATTGCTGTTCCCTGGCTATTCCCGATATGGTGAGGAACCGGTACGGGAAGATTATTAACATATCTTCTGTCTGGGGCAATGTCGGAGCTTCCTGCGAGGTGGCCTATTCCACCTCCAAGGGTGGAATGAACGCCTTTACCAAGGCTCTTGCCAAGGAATTGGCCCCAAGCAATATCCAGGTCAACGCGGTTGCCTGCGGAGCGATTGATACCGAGATGAACCATTTCCTGGAGGATACCGAATTAATGAATCTCATTGAAGAAATACCCACGGGCCGCCTGGGCCGTGCCGAGGAGGTGGCAGACCTGGTCTACCATCTGGCATACAAGAACGAATACCTGACCGGACAGATTATCGGATTGGACGGAGGATGGAATTAGCCCTGGTATCGTACACAACACCCATGCAGCCAAAGAGCCTGCTCCGAGCTCATCCGCTCAGAACAGGCTCTTTGGCTGTCTTAGTTCATATTATCTTTAAAAGGTGATCTCATGAATAAAAAGCATATTCACTTTCGATTCCGGTCGCATGCTCACTACGCTTTCATTATATCATGAACATAATACGTGTTCATGATCTTGTGGCTCCGATCGCACGCTTGCGAGCAAGCTCGCATCATGCTCACTACGCTTTCATTATATCACATGATATCGTAGCAGCAGTTCTTCAATTACAGTCCCCGATATCTTTGCCTGTACCTTCTTCTCCATCTGCCTCAGAACAAAAGGCAGCTTCAGGTCAGTGAGCTTCTTGCCGTCCATCATTTTCGAGGTGGAATCCAACAGAACGCGAACATCATAGCAGGAAGCAAATACCTCTGGTACTCCCCGGTCCACATTCAGCAGGGTATATACCGCTTCCATCGCTGTTCTTACCGAATATTCCGTTGTAAATACCGTATCCCTTACCGTATCGGCAAATTGCCCCAGGAAGGCAAAATTAACGCAGCCCTCCGGCACTACCTTCGGTCTGTCCCCTGCGGCTCTGGGCATAAAGAAGGCCGTAATATAAGGCATCATACAGGGAATGCAATGTGCCGAACCGGATGCCAGCTCATAGATCTCACTCTCCGGCACACCCATATGGTACAGCCACTCCTGAGTAATCTCCATACCGGTACACTCCTTCATCGGCTTCTTGATATAATTGCCGGGAACATCGGTGAACAGGCCGTATACCCAGACCACCAGCTGGCCCTTCGGCTGTTCTTTGAAATGAGGCTGGCGGTTCAGCGTATAGCTCATCAGCCAGTTGGAATCCTTAGCAGTAATAATTCCTCCGGTTACCACCTTGCCGCTGAAGGGGTCCCGCTTGCAGATACGTTCAATATAGGGAGGAATCCGGTCATCCAGGGTGGTAATCGTCGCAGATTCCCAGTTAGTTGCCTTCGTGTTGGTACAGAACTTATTGGGATGGCCGAAGGAAGGATCCTGCTTAGCGATATTTCTCCACAGTTCCCAGCAGCCGCCTACGGTAGTATCAAACACCGGTGCATGATTGTCATCACCGGTCGTGGAATTCTCCGTGCAGCTTCCATTGGTTACAAATACCAGATCCTCCTCCATCAAGTCAATGCTCTCTTCCACTCCTTCATGCACACAGACAATTTTTCTGGCTACCTTCCTATCCTTATTGATATCAAATACTACATTGGTAACCCGGTTATCAT